>NZ_JACGVV010000044.1:0-26193 GCF_014077405.1 Colwellia sp. BRX10-9
GTATTAGCGGTATAGCTATCGCATTGGAATACTGGTTGCTGGAGTGGGCTAATATTATCTTCCCAGAGACCTGTTTATGCCAGGGCGTTGTTGTTAATATCTACTCTTTTGTCACTGCTGCGAGAAAAAATTAAATAAGATGTCAGGCTAAAGTTAAAGACGCTAAACTACTTTCGTTGTTTAATAGTGCGGTGACATCAGTCTTTGCACAGTATAGACCGACAGTATTGTCGTGAGTGATTATTTATACGCTTTAACATGTGTTTTTGCTGCAGCAACAGCGGCTCTTATATCAATATAGCCGGCACCAACTTCCCACGCTTGGTATCCAAGCATCTGAGTTGCAGACTTTGCTATTAATTGTTTGATTTCCTCGATACTTAATAATGGATTAGCTTCCATCATGAGAGCGGCAACACCCGCCGTATATGATGTTGCTATTGAAGTACCAGATAATCGGCTATAAAAAGGGGTATAGGCGGAGTCAAAAAGAAAATCATCATCTGCGCTGTAAGCAAGGCCATTATTCGATGATCGGGTTGAGACCATGTAGTGACCGGGGGCGACAACTGTGACTTGGTTATTATAAGTCCATTCTTGCTTATCTGGCATGGTAAAGCTGCCAGTTTTATAAGATAAATCACGAGAAGAAAAATCAACTAAGTGACCATGACTATTACCGGCACCGACTGATATTACCCAAGGGAGTTGAGCATAAGGGTTATGACTACTTTTACCTGCCCCTGAATTTCCAGCAGAAAATATTGACAATATCCCCAAGGTATAAGCTTTATATGAGGCTAAACCAATTGGGCTGTTCGCATCAAAGTTTCCGGTTGAGCCCCAAGCATTACTGATAATACGCAATGGACTTTGATAATCGTAGCGGTGATTAATCGCATAATCATAGCCACTAACAGCATCTAAAATAGTTAAATCAGCACCTGAGCCGTAACCGACTAGTTTGGCGTCGGGAGCGACACCTTTATATTTACCATCAGACATGGCCCCAGAGCCTGCAATAATACCAGCACAATGGGTACCGTGGTCTGTGTTTACATCAGTATTATATTGACCTCGACTGATAAAGGTCTCGGTTGTGCTCATTTTAGCCAAAGCTGATGATTGTATGGCCGCCTCGACATTATCAATGACTACGTCGCCAAAAAATAGATCTTGATGCGTGGCATCAATCCCTGAGTCATTGACCATAATGGTGACACCCTTACCACTATAATCGGTATCACCATTAATATTAACAAAGTCTGTTCCTTGAATTTTATTAACACCGGAGTTTTGTCGTGAGTTAGCTATAAAATAGCTTAACTTTCGGTTTAACCATATTGAACGGACGTCGTCGCGCGCGGCGATCGCTTTGATTTGTGCAGCATTAGCGACCACGCCTATTACAGGCAGTGCAGAAAATTTAACGCCTTTATTAATTCCTAAAGCTACTAGCGCCTGTATTTGATTTATCGACAGTGGCTGCATTTGTTGAAAGGTTATTACCGCGAGGATTGTTTCTTTGCCAGTCATCGTAGGAAGGGTTTGTGCGAGTTGCTCGCCAATAGTACTTTCAGCCAATGCTTTTATAGGCATTGTTAATGCTAAAGAGGCTATAAGCCATGCACTTAAAGTTAATTTACTCATGATAACCAAACTCCGTTTGTTAAATCATTGCAATTATTTCTATCACAGCTAGTTTCCCAATAAACAGGCAGCCTGAAAATAGGGGGTTACCCTAAGTGTATTTAGGTAAATATGCTGTGAGTTTATTAGTGGGTGTGGTTTAAATAAAAGGGGTTTTGCTGACTTTGAATGTTTTAACTAATTGAAATTGTAGTTTTATAGTAGTGGGTTGGCAGGCAGTAGCAACAATAAAAAGAGCAGGAATTGTGATTGATTTGAAATATGTAGTAGCAGAGAAAATGATATTAAAAGAGTCTTTAAGAAAAATGATTTAAAATTTAATATATAAATTAAAGATATTATCAGTGATTTTATTTTTAAGTAGATGATGTAAGAATGAGGGAAAAGATGGTGGACGATACTGGGCTTGAACCAGTGACCCCCGCCTTGTAAGGGCGGTGCTCTCCCAACTGAGCTAATCGTCCGTATAGATTATCTAAAGAAAATTCTATAGGGTGTAATTATGGTGGGCGATACTGGGCTTGAACCAGTGACCCCCGCCTTGTAAGGGCGGTGCTCTCCCAACTGAGCTAATCGCCCATAATTACTTTATTCTTGATACTTAAGATTGGTGGGCGATACTGGGCTTGAACCAGTGACCCCCGCCTTGTAAGGGCGGTGCTCTCCCAACTGAGCTAATCGCCCAATCTTAAATTTCCTGAATCGTTGAAGGTCTAATTAATTAAACACTGTCTGCGTTTCAGTGGGGCGTATTATAGGGAGATGAGAAAAGCTGTCAACATAAAACAAAGATTTTTCTGCTTTTTTTTCAGTTTTATTGATATATTTAATTTTCTTGCTGTAAAATTAAACAGCTTGCTTGTTTTATCCTCGCTGGAGATTTTCTTTTCTTTGTTTCTTTCAGCAAATGATGTTTTCCTTAGCTATGCCTGATAAAATATCGACAATTTTTATCGTACCAATTGTAGACTTTAAGCCTTGTCTTTTAACATAGCCTTTAAGTCTTAAACTTTATAGTGAGATTTTTATGAGCTTAACAACTCGATTTGCGCCAAGCCCGACCGGTTATTTACACGTTGGTGGGGCACGTACTGCCCTTTATAGTTGGTTATATGCCAAGAAAAATGGCGGTGATTTCGTTTTACGTATCGAAGACACTGATTTAGAACGTTCAAGCCAAGCATCTGTTGATGCCATTATGGACGGTATGAATTGGTTGAATCTTGAATGGACACATGGTCCGTATTTCCAAACCCAACGTTTCGACCGTTATAAAGAAGTTATTGAGCAGTTACTTGCCTCTGGCAATGCTTATCGCTGTTATAGCACCAGTGAAGAAGTTGAAGCAATGCGTGAACAGGCTCGTGAAACTGGCGCGAAAGAAAAATATAACGGTTTGTGGCGCGACCGCACCGACTATCCTGCCGATAAGCCTTATGTGATTCGTTTTAAAAACCCACTTGATGGCGAAGTTGTTATCAAAGATATGGTTAAAGGCGATATAACGATAGCTAATGAAGAATTAGATGATTTAATTCTTGCGCGTAGCGATGGCACACCCACTTATAACTTAACAGTTGTTGTTGATGATTGGGATATGAAAATTACCCATGTTGTACGTGGTGATGATCATATTAGTAATACGCCAAAACAAATTAATATTTTACTCGCTTTAGGGGCAACACTCCCAGAGTATGCCCACATCCCAATGATTTTAGGTGATGACGGTAAGCGATTATCAAAACGTCATGGTGCTGTCGGTGTTATGCAATACCGCGATGATGGTTATTTACCTGAAGCCTTATTAAACTACTTAGTGCGCTTAGGTTGGTCTCATGGCGATAAAGAAATATTTTCTCGTGAAGAAATGATTGAACTGTTTGATTTAAAAGACTGTAACCGTGCTGCTTCAGGTTTTAATACTGATAAATTAATTTGGGTCAACCAACATTATATGAAAACTATGGAGCCAAGTTATGTTGCAACACATTTAGCCTGGCACATGAATGAGCAAGGTATCAATATTGAAAATGGTCCAGCACTTGAAGAAATCGTTAAAATTCAAGCCGACCGAGTAAAAACTTTAAAAGAGATGGCGCAAATTTCTCGCTACTTTTACGAAGACTTTAGCGAACTAGAAGCATCAGCGGTTAAGAAACATTTACGCCCTGTTGTTAAAGAGCCTCTTATATTGGTTAAAGCTAAACTTGCAGCATTGAGCGAATGGTCACCTGAACTTATTCATGCGGCAATTAATGATACGGCAACAGAGCTTGAAGTCGGTATGGGCAAAGTGGGTATGCCATTGCGTGTTGCGGCGACTGGTGGTGGTAATTCACCTTCTTTAGATGTTACTTTGGCTTTATTGGATAAAGATAAAGTACTTGCTCGTATTGATCACGCTATTGAAGTGGTTGAAGCAAGAATAGCGAACAGCTAATTAAATAAAGTTTTATGTTAACAAGATATAAGGTCGTTGATGGTTAGCTGTCAACGGCCTTATTGTATTGAAAAAGACGAGATTAAAGATGAACCAAAGCGAACTATTAAATAGATTAAAAGCCTTTGAACATAAAGAGGTTTTTTTTGGTCCACAGGGTTTTAGCGTTATTACTAAAATGGCGACATTAAATAAAGCCCAGATTGGCTATGCGGTTGATAAAAAAGGCGCTAGTTTAGTCAATGACGATATCGGCAATTGGCAAAGTTCATGGCTTGTTATCGCCACAGATACCGAATTAGGTGACCCGTATTTTATTGACTTGGCCGATGAACATTTAGCGGTTTATACCGCGATTGCTGAAGAAGAAAATCAATGGCAAGCAACCCTAGTGAGTGCATCTTTGGTTGGTTTTGAACAGTGCTTAACGGCGATATATCAACAGTGTCAGCAAAAATCTGCCATGTACCTTCCCGATGAAAGCTGTATTTTTGATCTTCAGATATTAGAAACCTTTGGTAAACAACTGGTTGAATTTTCGCAAACCAACGATTTTTGGCAACACTTTTTTGTTGGTTATGTTGATTGGCTTCGCGACGAACATGTTTAATAGCGCCATAAGATGAATAAGTCTGTGGTACTTTTTTAAGTTTTTCATTTTTTTAACACCCTGATAAAATACTATACGTCATTCTTGTCGTTAGCAGGGTATAATAACAACGTTTTTATTGGTTCTTTTTTGGAGTGTAGTTTGCAGTTTACAGATTTTGGTTTAGACAGTCGTTTAATGTCAACGGTTGAGCATTTAGGTTTTTTAGAGCCGACAGAAATTCAGCAGCAAGCTATTCCTGCTGCTATGGCCGGGCATGATTTAATTGCCTCATCAAAAACTGGCTCAGGTAAAACCTTAGCGTTTATTATTCCTGCGATGCAACGCTTAATTCGAAATAGGGCTTTGTCTAAACGTGATCCTCGTGTTCTTATTCTTATGCCAACACGAGAATTAGCCAAACAAGTTTTTACTCAACTACGTTTATTTACCACCGGTTCACAGTTTAAAGCTGTGCTTATTTTGGGTGGTGAAAACTTTAATGATCAAGTAAAAACACTGCACAAAGACCCTCACTTTATTGTTGCGACACCGGGTCGATTGTCTGACCATTTATCGCAAGGGCATTTCTATTTAAAGGGCTTAGAGCTCCTTATTCTTGATGAAGCCGATCGGATGTTAGACTTAGGCTTTTCAAAACAATTAAAACAAATTAATAGCGCTGCTGATCATCGTAAGCGTCAAACACTGATGTTTTCTGCAACACTCGATCACGCACAAGTCAATGAGTTCGCACTAGCGTTATTAAAAAAACCAAAACGAATTGCCATAGGCTCTGCACATACCGAGCATAAAGATATTACTAAACGCTTTTACCTATGCGATAACTTAGACCATAAACAAGACTTGCTTGAACACTTTTTGAAAACTGAAAGCTATCAACAAGTGATTATTTTCACTGCAACACGAAGTGATACCGACAGATTATCAAAGCTGCTCAGTGAACAGAGCTTAAGTACGGTCGCCTTAAGTGGTGAGCTTAATCAAGGTCAGCGTAATCAAATAATGGATGGCTTTAGTAAGGGACAACAAAAGATATTGATCACGACTGATTTAGCGTCTCGAGGTTTAGATTTAGTTAACGTATCGCACGTCTTTAACTTTGATATGCCAAAGCACACTGAAGAATTTGTGCATCGTATTGGCCGGACAGGTCGAGCGGGTAGCACCGGTGACGCGATTTCCTTTGTTGGTCCTAAAGACTGGATTAGTTTTAAAAATGTTGAAGGTTTTTTACAGCAAACCTTTAACTTTGATGTTGTTGATAGCTTAAAAGCTACATTCAAGGGCATAAAACCTAAAAAGCCAAAAGTGGCTGCCAAGTCAAAATCTTCAACGAAAATTAACGAAAAACCGCAAAGATCTCAGCCTAAAAAAGTCATTAAAAGAGTCTTTGTTGCTCAAGATGTTGGTGAGTTACCTGTGTTGCGTAAAAAGGCGGTAACGCCCGTTAGTGAAATAGACAGTGATTCTGAAATCGATTAACCGTCTCGAGTATAAGGTATTAATAAAATGAAATTTTTCTTTTTTATTTGTAGTTTTTTACTTTGTTTAAACGCACAAGCTCAGCATGGCAAACAGCAGCAAGTTATCACGTTGAGTATTGCAGCCCCTGAAATTCGCCCTTTTATTTATAGCAATGAAAAGGGTGAAAACAAGGGCTTGTTAATTGAGACGATGAATAAACTCAATGCCAGTGGAAAATTTAAAATATCAGTTACCATCATGCCTTGGGCAAGAGCATTAAAAACGGTTGAACAGGGAAAGTTTGATGCATTAATGCCGACGGTTTATACGCCAGAACGCAGCTTGTTTTTGAGCTTTCCTAAAAGTCCTTTGATTAATTTTTTTGGCTCTGCAATATTTAAAAGAGCAGATGATAATTTTGTTTATCAAGGTGTTCCATTGATTGATAAGAGTAAAATACTTGTCAGAGTTCGTTCAACCAATGTTGATAGCCATTCAGAAAAAGCCTTTAAAGATGCCTCTATAACGTTTGTTGAAGCGACTCGCCTAGAAGATGCCTTTAATATGCTTATTTACGGTCGCGTTGATTTATTGGTGGCCGATAGTGCCATTGCATATACGACCATCGATAATATGGCGGTTAATGGACAAGTTGAAGGGTTCTCGTTGTCTGATCAAGTTGACTCTTCTTTTCTTGCCTTTTCAAAAAAATATTCAATGTCTCACGATATCAATAAAGTGATGAAAGAAATTAATATGATTAATGATGCCGATAGTTATCACCTTTCGAGTAAAAATTAGTGAATGCTTAGGATGAGTTCAACAACAGACGCTGAAAAAATTAAAAATATTGTTCAAGGTGTTAAAGCCGAAGAACAGCGCTTACGCAAAAAATATGTGTTTTTAGCTAAGCAAGACATTATTGGTTTACTCATTCTTTTACTGTCACTTACTGGCATGATCACCAGTGGCTTATTATATTACTATGCCTTTATTCCTGCCTGGGTTTGTATCATGTTAGCGGCAATTTTTGCCTCTATCTCTCATGAGTTAGAGCATGACTTAATTCATAAACTTTACTTTCGTCAACAACCTATTATACATAATCTTATGATGGCCACTGTTTGGTTAATGCGCCCAAGTACTATCAACCCTTGGTATCGTCGCAAAATTCATTTACTGCACCATAAAACCTCAGGCACAAAACAAGATTTAGAAGAACGATTGGTCGGCAATGGTATTGCTAATATACTTGTTCGCTATATCGTGATGTTTGATGGTTTATTCGGGCTGATTTTACAAAGAAAGCACTTGAATAGAGAAGTGAAAGCCTTTAATTTTTTGAGTGTTTTTAATGGCGGGTTCCCACTGACGATACTTTATTATATCTTCGGTTACGGCTTTATATTGTTTCACAGTGTAGATTTTTTTATTGCCAGCGATTTTATCTATCCGCCATGGTTACAAACCTTTTCAGCGTTGAGCAATCTGTTGATGGTGATTATTATTGCGCCTAATTTTTTACGCTCAGGCTGTTTAAATTTAGTGACTTCTTATTTGCACTACTATGGTGGCGTAAATAATGTACTGCAGCAAACGCAAGTCTTTAAAGGTTTGGTTATTTGGCCACTTAACCTCTTTACCTTTAACTTTGCTGGTACACATGCCATTCATCACTTTGTTGTGCAACAACCGTTTTATTTGCGTCAAATGTTAGCAAGTACCGCACATAAGGTGATGAAAGAAAATGGTGTTAGATTTAATGATGTTAGTACATTTTCAAATGCAAATAGATATCGCACTTTGTAAGGTAGGGCAGTAGCGACAAAACTTTAGTTATCTTATTGCTTGTTAATTATCAACTGATTATAAAAGGCTGATAAGCTTGCTAAGTGGCGCTGCTTAATTTAGCTGCGCCATATATTTTAGCTTAAGGCTAATTATTCAGCAATAAGCTGCGCTAATGTAAAGCTAGTCTCAGCCTGTCCTAAGGTTGCCTTCATAAAAGGAAGTATCTCTTCGAGCTGCTTTTTTAACTGCCAAGGAGGATTAACAATAAATAAGCCGGTACCTGTCATACCATATTCATCACTGTCGGCTTGTAAACAAAATTCAACTTGTAATAAATTTTTCACCTCACTACGGGTAAAGTCTTTTTCCATAGCATGAATACGCTCACGGGTAACCACAGGATACCAAAGAATATAAGTCCCGGAATTGAATTTTTTATAGGCTTTTACGATAGTCTTAACCGCTTTAGCGTAATCTTCTTTTAACTCATAGGGTGGATCGATAAGCACGACACCCCGGCGACTTGGTGGCGGTACTAACCCCAATACACCTTGATAACCATCAGACTGTTTTACATGTGATTTTTTCCAGCGTGTGCAGAATTCTGTCAAATGTTGAATATCGGTAGGGTGTAACTCAAAGAGATGAGTACTGTCTTGGCGGCGCATCAGTTGCTTAGCAACACCAGGCGAGCCAGGATAAATTTCTAGCTCACTATTTTCAGTGTTTAAGCGCTGAATTAGCTCAACATAGGGTGTTAATGCTTCAGGAAAATTCTCATCAGTTAGGGCGGCAATAATTTTGGCGATACCACCTTTGTATTCAGCTGTTTTTTGAGCGTATTCATCTTTTAGTGAATACATGCCAGCACCCGAGTGGCTATCGATATAGGTAAAGCCTTTATCTTTACGCACCATATATTCTAGTACGAGCGTTAAAACCGAATGTTTTAAAACATCAGCGAAGTTTCCTGCGTGAAAAGCATGACGATAACTGAGCAAAAGGATTTCCTTAAAATATAAAATAGGGCAGTGAAAATAATAGATAAAACACCTAAATAAGGGTGTTTTATCTATTGATAGAACGGGTGGGATTTATGCTTGGCTTGCTAAGTACTCATCATAAGTACCGGCAAAGTCGATGTAACCATCTTTGGTTAATTCAATAATACGCGTAGCTAAACTCGAAACAAACTCACGGTCATGGCTAACAAACACTAAGGTACCTTCGTAGTTCTCTAATGCCATATTAAGTGACTCAATAGACTCCATATCCATATGGTTGGTCGGTTCGTCCATCACAAGAATATTAGGCAGTTGCATCATCAGTTTACCAAAAAGCATTCTGCCTTTTTCGCCCCCTGATAATATTTTAACTGATTTTAGAATATCGTCAGCTGAAAATAATAAACGCCCCAAATAACCACGAACGGCTTGTTCGTCGTCGGTAGGCTGACGCCATTGGCTCATCCAGTCAAACAAGGTCATGTCATGCTCAAATTCAAACTCATGGTCTTGTGCGTAATAACCAATATTTGAATTTTCAGACCAAGTAAAATCACCAGAAGTTGCTTCGTAGCCGACTTCATTTAATAAAGTGCGTAAAAAGGTGGTTTTACCTATGCCGTTTTCGCCGATCACCGCAATACGTTCACCGACTTCAGCCAAAAGAGAAATATCTTTTAGTACATGAGCATCATTAAATTTCTTGTTTAATTTTTCTATGACTAAGGCATTACGAAATAATTTTTTCTCTTGCTCAAAGCGAATAAAGGGGTTGGTACGGCTTGAAGGTTTAACTTCTTCTAGTTGGATCTTGTCGATACGTTTTGCACGAGAAGTCGCTTGTTTAGCTTTTGAAGCATTTGCAGAAAAACGGGCAACGAAAGCTTGTAGCTCACCTATTTGCGCTTTTTTCTTAGCATTGTCAGCAAGTAAGTTAGCTCGTGCTTGTGTTGCTGCCAGCATGTATTCGTCATAGTTACCTGAGAAAACTCTAAGTTCTCCGTAATCTAAATCAGCCATGTGGGTACAAACACTGTTTAAAAAATGTCTATCATGCGAAATGATGATCATGGTTGAATCACGGGCATTCAAGGTTTCTTCAAGCCATTGAATAGTATGAATATCCAGGTTGTTGGTTGGCTCATCAAGTAATAAAATATCAGGATCTGAGAATAGCGCTTGTGCTAACAATATACGCAGTTTAAAACCTGGGGCTATTTCGCTCATTAAACCATAATGTTGGTTAACAGCAATTCCTACGCCCATTAATAGTTCACCGGCACGTGCTTCGGCACTGTAACCGTCCATTTCAGCATATTCTGATTCTAAATCGCCTACTTTCATGCCATCGGCTTCACTCATTTCTGGTAAAGCATAAATACGGTCACGTTCTTCTTTTACCGCCCATAATTCAGTATGTCCCATAATAACGGTATCAATAACACTGAAGTGCTCAAAGGCAAATTGGTCCTGGCTTAATTTACCTAAACGTTCGTTAGGGTCTAAGCTTACATTTCCTGAGGTCTGCTCTAGGTCACCACCTAAGATTTTTATGAGTGTTGATTTACCACAACCGTTGGCGCCAATTAAACCGTAACGATTACCACCACCAAATTTTTGTGAAATATTTTCAAAAAGAGGTTTTGCGCCGAATTGTTGGGTAATATTATTTGCTTGTAGGATAAGCTGATTCCTTGGTTGTGCATTTAAGCTGGTAAGTCAATAGCGCGCGATTATACACAAAAAACATCGACTTCAATAGGCTAAAATTTGTCTATTTGGCTGGGGTGGATGATAAATTAATGACAAGTTGTTCAATGTTCAGTAAATTTTCTTATTTTAGTAAAAGTTGCTAAGTAGCGTGTTATCGTCAGTTGGCAAAATGTTAAGATAATATTCACTGTGTTTTACAACCGTAATTAAGCCGTTTCATTAGATGAGTCGCCACGATGTTAAAAAATAATAAGCGCCCGGTAAACGTTAATTACCCTCGTATCTGGCAAACAGTGCAGTTAATACCTTATGGCAAGGTCGCTTGCTATGGACAGGTTGCTGATCTTGCTGGCTTGCCCGGTAAAG
This sequence comes from Colwellia sp. BRX10-9, assembly GCF_014077405.1. NCBI lineage: Bacteria > Pseudomonadati > Pseudomonadota > Gammaproteobacteria > Alteromonadales > Colwelliaceae > Colwellia > Colwellia sp. BRX10-9. Next base: position 11,042 of record NZ_JACGVV010000044.1, read on the forward strand.
CGAGGTTAGTCGGGAAAGCGTTAGGTAAAATCCCTGATGATGGCTGGAAAGGAAAAAGTGTTCCTTGGCACAGAGTTATTAACTCTCAAGGGAAAATATCATTTGCTGTTGAAAGTGAACTTTTCGCCAAACAAAGCGCACTGCTTCAAGAGGAGCAAGTGGTTGTTATAGGTAATCGTGTTAAGTTAACAGATTTTCAGTGTCAACCTGATTTGGCTGAATTACTCTTTAAACTCACTTATTAAATACCAAAACTTCACGGCTATGAGTCTCGTATATAGGCATTAAAAATAAAAAAGGCGACTAATTATAGTCGCCTTTTATCATTAAAATTAGCCGTTTAGCTTAATAGAAATTAACTTTAAATTCTGCACCAAAAAAGCGCTCTTCATTAACAATAGCGGTATTGTTACTAAAGTCTACAGCGCCAATAGCGATTTGTTCATCAGTTATGTTACGAACAAATAAGGCAACTTCATACTCTTTATCATCACCGTCCCAGGTATAACCGGTACGTGCGCCACCTTCAAATAATGATTTTCCATTAAATTCTTTTGATTCATATAAAAAGAAACTAATGTCATCTCGGTAAGACCAATCCGTGTAGGCATAGAATTCACCGTCTGCAACTTCACGAGAATAACGCAAGGTAAAGTTAAAAATCCACTCTGGCGCATGTGGTAAACTATTACCGTCTACTTCGGCAAATCTATTGCCCAAATCATCGGTGTAGAAATTATCGGTAATAGTACATAATTTACAAGCAGCAACAGCTAGGTCACTGTCATTGATTTCGGTATTATTATAACTGACACTCGCCGTTAGCCAAAAATTATCGGTTAGCATAAACTCTGAGTCGATTTCAAAACCGTAACCGGTCGTTTCTTCAGCGTTAAGTAAACTCGCCGTATTGCCACCACCACCAACAGAAGTTAGTTGTTGATCATCCATGGTAAAATAAAATACCGAAGCATTAATACGACCAAAGCCGTCTAAAATATCAGATTTAATACCGGTTTCTAAAGATAAAATAGTTTCTGAGTCGGCAACAGAAATACCATTTCCAAAGGCGAATAACGAACGCCCTTGAATACTTGGTGCTCTAAACGTGTCGGCAATGCGTGCGTATAAATTTATGTCATCGGTATATTTATGCGTAACACTAATATCCCAGCTAACATGTGAATCGCTTGGATTTACTTCACCTGATACTACATCAGGAAAACCTAACCATGCCAATGGAGACTTCGTTCTTTGGTTGCTATAGTCTTTGTCATCATCAGAATAACGTAAGCCAAAGGTTACTGAGGTTTTGTCGTTATAGTCATAATCAAACGAACCAAAAACAGCCCATGCAGTCGTTTCTTGCTCTTGAATAACGTAACCCGTTTGTGCGCCACTGCTAAATAAAGGATCGAAGGCAAAGCTTTCAATGGTTAAATCTTCATTAAAATAAAATGCGCCCACTTGGTAATTAAATTGGCCATCAAAGTTGCTTGATAAGCGAATTTCTTGTGTTAGTTGCTCGTGATCTGGAATAGCATCGGCTGTTTCTGAATCAAGTGCGATAATACCAGGTCCTGAAGGCTCAGCATAAACTGCGCCATAACCACCATCAACATCGGCACGAGAATAAAGCTCAGCGCTTTCATAGCCTGAAATTGACGTTAGGGTAAATTCACCTAATTCAAATTCCAACTTTAAACTGCCGCCTTCGGTTTCAACTTGTTGTGTCGCTCTTGATGCCGAGTCATGGTAAACAGTATCTCTTTCAAAGTTACTGACTAATTCGTTACTTGCAGGTTTAAACGCATTTGCATAGAAAGCAACCGGCTTGCCATCCAAGTCGCGCATGTGGTAGTTAAATAATGCTGTGAAAGCGTCATCTTCATAAAGAAATTGAATACGAGCCGCTTTGTCATTGTAGCCACCTAAAACTTCTTTTTGTTCAAAACCGGGTGCTTGGTTATCTATGTAGTCATCTCGGGTTTGATTAAGTAATGAAACACGAGCAGATAATTTATCAGTTAACCCCCCACCAACAGCCGCACGCATATCGGTAGTGTTATTACTGCCGTATGAAAGTGAGCCAAAACCATCAAAATCTTGTGATGGTTTTACTGATTCAAATTTAATTAAACCGGCAGGGGTGTTACGACCAAATAGTGTCCCTTGTGGACCACGTAATACTTCTACGCGGCCAACATCAAATACTGGGAAACCTTTCAAAATTGGGTTTTCTTGCACAACTTCATCAACAACTAAAGAAACTGGCTGTGATGCATTTAAATCAAAATCAGAATTACCTAAACCACGCATATAAAAACGTGGAAAAGTACGACCAAAAGAAGATTCAACAGAAAGACTTGGCACGCGGGCATTTAAAAAACGAATGTCCATAGCAGCAGAACTTAACACATTCAGTTTTTCACCTTGGAGCGCACTAATAGCTACAGGAACTTCTTGAACATTTTCTACTCTTTTACGCGCGGTTACTTCAATAATTTCTAAACCAACTACTTTTTCTTCGGCATTTTCTTCAGCTAAAATAGCTGCAGAAAAACCGACCGTTGATGTTAAAACAGCGAGTTTAACCGCTGTAGCCAAAGTGGAATTTTTGAACAAATTCATTAATATTCTCCAAGAGTGCGATGTTTTTTAGGTAAACTAAATTTTATTGTTATTTTGATACCAGTTAGGGTAGCCGAAATTTACACATTTCTAAATAGAAAGTATCTATTTTTATACGTTTTAACATAGTTTACTTTATAGGAAGTTGTTATGTTATTTTTTGCACAATTAAGCTAAGTAGATGCCTTGTTAATTTTTTAAATTAAAATGGTTAATGTAAAGTGAATATAAAGACTGCACTGCTACTTAACCTTATTATTACCTGCTGCTTCTCAGTTAATACCAACGGTCTCTTATTCGATGGAGTTCGTCTTATCTGTCTTTTTAATTATTATTTTTTGTACTAAATTAATCATGACAAAAAATATAATAATTAGGAAACAATAATGAAAAAATTCGTATTATCTTTATTATGCCTTTCTTTATCGACTGCTTATGCAAGTGATGACTTAGATATGGCGAATAAAATAAGGGCAGAAGGTTTTTATAATTCTGAAGTAATGCACACATTAGAGCAATTAACCGATGAAATAGGCCCTCGTTTATCTGGCTCTCCTCAGATGAAGAAAGCTAATAATTGGACTTTAGAGAAGTTAAAGGGGTGGGGATTAAAAAATGCTTATTTAGACCCTTTTGAGTTTGGGCGAGGCTGGTCACATGACTCTGCTTCCATTGATCTATTGAGTCCGCGTGAAGTTTCTTTACACGGTATTCCTGTTGCTTGGACACCAGGCACTGAAGGAGAAGTAACAGGAGATGTTGTTATCTTTGATGCGGCTTCAATAACCGACTTAGCACAATATAAAGGTAAGCTAAAAGGTAAGATCATTATGATGGGCGCGGGTAAAAATATTGAAGCGCCTGAGAACAGTGTCTTCCAACGCTATGACTCCGGAGAGCTTTCTACATTGACAGAATTTGACGTAATGCGAGCGCCAAGTCACTCTCCATGGGTAACTGCTGACCGAAGAGATGGCGCAATGCAGCGTTATAATTTTCAAGCCACGCTCAGTAATTTCTTAAAAGAAGAGCAAGTTGCTGGTGTTATATATCGTAGCTGGCGTCAAGGTGGCTTAATTAACGTTTTTGGTAGTGACCATCGTGTCGGTAAAACCTTTCCAGTACCAGCACTTATTATAGAAGCCGAACATTACAACTTATTATCTCGAATGATAGATAATGGCAAGACACCTAAATTATCGCTCAATATCGATGCGCGTTTTCATGATAACGACCGAAATGCTTATAATACCATTGCAGAAATTCCAGGGAGTGATAAAAACCCTGAAATAGTTATGGTCGGTGGCCACTTAGACTCGTGGCATGCCAGTGATGGTGCTGTTGATAACGGTGCGGGTGTGGCGGTTTCAATGGAAGCTGTTCGTATTTTACAAGCATTAAACTTTAAACCTAAACGTACCATACGTATTGGTTTATGGTCGGGTGAAGAACAAGGGTTATTTGGTTCGGCAGCTTATGTTGATGAACACTTTGCGACCCGTCCTAAACCTACTGATAAGAATGAGCAAGCATTACCCACTTATTTATGGAAAGATCAAGGTTGGCCGATTGAAACGAAAGCTGATCATGATAAGTTTTCGGTATACTTTAATATGGATAATGGTAGTGGACGTTTCAGAGGTATTTATACTGAAGGTAATGTTGCTGCTAAATCAATATTCGGTAACTGGTTCAGCCCTTATTCGGATTTAAGTACCGGTACTATTACCAATCAAAGTACCGGTGGCACTGATCACGAGTCTTTTGATGATGTAGGGTTACCCGGTTTTCAATTTATTCAAGACAAGTTAGATTATGGCTCTCGTTTGCATCATACCCATATTGATTCGATTGACCATGTCGTAGAGGCTGATCTAAAACAAGCTTCTGTTATTCTTGCTGGTTTTTTATATAAGGCGGCCATGGCTGACGAACGTATGCCTCGTAAGCCGATGCCAAAAGATATTTCTAATTTGCAGAAGCAGCAGATGAAATTGAAATCTGATAAAGCACGTAAAAACCGTGATAAAGAAGGTAATAAAAGCTTAGAGATAAACTCAGTAAAAAATTAATCTGATTGAAAAAAAAGCACTCAACATTGTTGAGTGCTTTATTATAAATATCCCAAATCAATCAACAGCATAATTCGTAAGCTGTTGACTTAAAATGACGATGTGAGAAACATTATAAATGTGTTCTAACTTCAAACAACTCAGGAAAAAAGCTAACATCTAGTGCTTTCTTCAAAAAGCCTACCCCAGAAGAACCACCGGTTCCCGTCTTATACCCAATGATCCGTTGCACGGTATACATGTGTTTAAAGCGCCATTGTTGAAAAGAGTCTTCGATGTCGACAAGCTTTTCTGCTAGCTCATATAGCTCAAAATATTTCTCGGGTTGCTGATAGACCATTAGCCATGCTTTTACCACACTCTGATTACTCTGATAAGCTTGGCTAACATCGCGATTAAGCACACAGTCATCAATGTTAAAACCTGCTTTTACTAATGCGGCAATCACTTCGTCGTATAAGCTGGGGCTATTGAGTAATAATGCTAACTCTTGATAGGCTTGATTATCACTTTTATGGACTTTAAGCATATCACTGTTTTTATTGCCTAAGAGAAATTCAAGTTTTCGATATCCGAGTGACTGAAACCCAGAGGATCGTCCTAAGTCATCACGAAACTTTAAGTAATCAACGGGGGTAAGCGTCGATAAAATATTCCATGACTGAGTCAACTGAATGAATATTTGTTTTACCCGCGCGATAACTTTAAAGGCGGGACCAAAATCATCTGCGCGTAAACACTCCATGGCTTTTGTTAATTCATGGCCAGCAAGTTTAAGCCAGAGTTCGCTGCTCTGATGAATAACAATAAACAACATCTCATCATGCTCTTTCGATAACGGTTGCTGAGCCGATAATACTTTATCAAGCTGCAAGTAATCACCATAGGACATATCATCGTTAAAGTCGGTATGAATATCTTCTTCTACTTCACGTTTGTTTGCATCACCATTAAAAGGACAGCCAGAATTAGACATCAAGATTATCCTTGTTTTTAGTGTTTTCTTGAACGAGTTGTAGCAGTTTTTCGTAAACAAAATCGTCTTGCCAACAGCTTTCTATATCAGGTATTTGCATTATTTTCGCCATAATTAATTTTTGCTGATCGCCGATTGCTAATGCTTGCGAATAAGGCAAGTGTGGGCAAAAGGTCACCATAGAATAAAGTGGCACCCAAAGTTCAGGTTGAAGTTGATGAAATTTAGCTTCAATTTTTTTCTGCAAAAGAAAATTACTGTCACCAGAGAGCTCACTCATTTCAACAAAATTACGCTGAGCTAATTCAGTAATAGCATCAGCATTTATTTTTCGCTGTTTTTGATAAGCAGGAAAAATATCGCACCATTGACCTTTATATTGATCAATAATTTCACCAAGCTCTCGGCAATCTTCAAAGCCACAGTTCATGCCTTGACCGTAATAAGGCACCATTGCATGAGCAGCATCACCAATTAATGCGACTTTGTTATTGATCACCCAAGGGTCCACTTTAACTAAAAAGAGTGGGCTAGCTTTCTTGGACATAAAGTCGTCGATGGGGTCTGCTAGTATGGGCATTGCATCGGCAAAATTTTCGTTGAAAAACTTAACTACTTGACTTCTTTCTGTTAAGTTGCAAAATGAATGCGCTTCGTCATTTTTACTTTCATAATTCATAAACAATGTACAAGTGAACGAACCATCAGGGTTGGGCAGAGCGATCAGCATAAAATCTTTTCTTGGCCAAATATGCAGGGCTTCTTTTTCCATTTTAAAACGCGCATCGCCTGTTTCGTTTTCGTTTGCTGGGATCGTTAATTCGATATAAGACTGAGGCATGAAAGATTGGCTATAGCTAAAGCGTGGCGTTTCTTGGGCAAGACGGCGTACTTTTGAAAAAGCACCGTCGGCGCCAAAAATATAATCAGCGTCAATTTCAATATGACCTTTACTTTGTGCCACATCAAAGCTGAAAGATGAACAACCCGTAGTAAAGTCAACATGGGTAAGTCTTTTTTCAAAGTGCAACGCTACGTTTGCTTCTTTTTCTGCCAAATTAAGTAATTGTTCATTAATGCCCGCGCGCGATACCGACCAAATAGCTTGGTCGTCTTTTCCATAAGCTTGCTCTGTTATCGTTCCATCAACCCCATGCATGACACGTTTTTTCATAGGGAGCGCTTCTTTACGGACTTGTTCAGCAATACCAACCGCTTCAAGTGCTAACCAACCACGGTCTGAGAGGGCAATGTTAATCGATTTTCCTTGGTATATATCATGCTGGCGAGAATCTGGGCGAGATTCAAATAAATTAATATTATAGCCTTTTCGAGCGAGTATTATTGCAAGCAGTGCGCCAATAGGGCCAGCTCCTGCTACCGTGATGTTAGTTTCATTGGCAGGTTTAGATATAACATTTACGCTCATTGTAAACACTCCTTTAAAAGTCGGACAAAGTGATAAATATCTTGGAACTGATTGTAAAGAGGGACGGGAGCCACTCGAATAACATTGGGTTCACGCCAATCTGTGGTTACGCCATTTTCTTCTAACGCGTTGAACATAGCTTTACCGTCAAGACCTTTAACATTAATCATTAACGATAACTGACAACCGCGTTCAGCTTGATTACTGGGGGTGATAATACGAATTTTATCGCCGAGTTCACTGGCGATTAAGTCGGTCATATATTGGGTGAGCTTGACTGATTTTTTACGAAGCTCACTGATCCCGCCTGCCATTTTTATGGTATCAAGTGACCCTCGAATAGCCGCTAATGATAATACGGGAGGGTTCGATAATTGCCAGCCTTCAGCTGTAGCAATAGGCTTAAAATTGTTTTCCATTTTAAATCGAGTTGACTTGTCGTGTCCCCACCAACCTGCAAAGCGGTTCACTTGCGTTTCACTGTTTGAATTAGTGCTATGGGTTTCATGAACAAAACAACCAGCAACAGAGCCTGCACCACTGTTTAAATATTTGTAACTGCACCAACATGCAAAGTCGACTTGCCAGTTATGCAGTTCCATTTCGATGTTGCCAACGGCGTGGGCTAAATCAAAACCCACGATGATACCTTTTGCGTGCGCTTTTTCGGTGATGGTTTTCATATCCAGCACTTGGCCAGTGTAGTACTGCACACCAGGCAATAATATCAGGGATATTTCATCGCCTTGTTGTTCAATAATTTGATATAAATCATCAGTGTTTAATAATTCTTCGCCTGCTCTTGGCGTCCACAGCAGCATATTCTTATCAACATCTTGTTTGTGATGTTTTAGTTGAGATTCTACGGCGTAATGATCAGAAGGGAATGCATGATCTTCAATCAGTATTTTAGTACGTTTACCTTGGGGTTGATAAAAACTCACCATCATTAAATGTAAGTTTGTGGTTAATGAATTCATCATCACCACTTCTTCATTTTTACCCCCCACTAATAATGCTGATTGCTCGGTTAAAAGTTCGTGATAGGGCATCCAAGGGAAGTCACCTTCAAAATGACCTTTTACGCCTCGTTGTCCCCAAGAGTCAAGTAACTCAATAACATATTCTCGAGCAAGTTTGGGTTGTAAACCAAGGGAATTTCCTGTGAAGTAATATTCATCGTCACCATTGGCTTGTTTAGGAATGGCAAACTGGTCGCGTACTTTCGCTAACGGATCATTAAGATCTAGTGTTTGGGCGTATGCTAATGTCGTTTTATTATTTTTTATTGTTTTATTGGGAATAGGCATAAGTTATTTACTCATTTCTTTAGCATTAAATTCTTTTGTTGAAAATAGGACAGGGCGACTTGGTGCTGCATCATTATGAAAAGCAGGTGTTTGAATATTGATAAAATAAAAGTCATCAGGGATCTCATTATCAATAAACGCTATTTCGGTAATCGTCTTATTCACTAAGCTATTTTCGTTTACTTGCTGACTACCTTCATTAACTTGCCAAAATAAATGGTGACAAGTCATTAATCCCTCATCATGTAAGCGGTCAATTGATGGCAGATCTACTATTAGGTGTTCAACACCGCGTTCATTCAAATATAAAATGGCTTCACGGCTGAAAAAAGCAGGTTGATTCTCACTGTTATAAGCTTGATGTTTTTTGCTACTGTTATTTGGCAAACTTCGAATAACCAACGCTTGTAATTGCTCATTGTGATAATCAACAAGTGCTTTCTTAAGTGCAGATTTACTGATGATGACATCATATTTAGAAAAGTCAGGGCTGTAATTCTCCGAACTTTCTATAGCTAATTCAGGTGTTAATGATATTACAGCGCAGGGCATTAACGCGGGTAAGTTAAGCTCTGCTAATGTCTTTGCCTGCGTTTCATTATTGATACCATTATTGACAGCATGACTGTTCATTGAAAAATCACAAATATGTGCGATAGATTCTGTATGGGTACCGTTACAATGCGGATTAATCGTCAATTCATTTACATTGCAACTGCCACCTTGTTTCGTATCACCAACAAAATCCCCCGCTTGCATTGGACTGGCTAGAGCCGCATTGGCAGAAAAGTGATTAGGCTGTTGCGTTGGTTGATTAAAGTTAACAGGAATAGCCAATGACCATGAGTTTGCTATATTGACTTGATAACTAGCATGTTTAAGTTCTATGGTTATTTTTATCGTGCTATTTTTAACGTTAACTTTCGTATTCGCGATACTCATAAAAATTGCTCTTTTGATAATCCTAACCATTTAAGCGCTGAACCATGCAGTAACTTTTCTTTAATATCATCAGAAAACTGACTATTCTCGATAAGCTTTCCAGGTTCTAATTCACCCAATGGAAATGGGTAATCAGTACCCAAGGCAATATTGTCTGGCCCCATCAAATCGACTAAATATTTCAGTGCTAATTCATCATGTACTAATGAATCCAAATAAATTTGAGGAAGAAAATCTCGTGGGTTAATAGGGCAGTCAACCGCACATAAATCAGGACGAACATTAAACCCGTGTTCAATACGACCAATAGTTGATGGAAATGAACCACCACCATGAGCAAAGGCTATTTTTAGTTTAGGTAAACGTTGTAGTACGCCGCCAAAGATCATCGAGCATATCGCTAAGCTTGATTCTGCAGGCATACCAACGAGCCATGGCAACCAATACTTAGGCATTTTTTCTTTCGCCATCATGTCCCATGGGTGAACAAAAACAGCTGCACCTAAGTCTTGTGCGGCTTCAAAAATAGGGAATAACTCTTTTTGGTCTAAATTCCATTCATTAATATGAGAACCAATTTGAATGCCCGACAAACCAATTTTCATGCAACGTTCAAGTTCTTTTATTGCAAGGTCTGGCGATTGCATAGGTAAAGTACCTAACCCTACAAAACGCTTAGGGTGGTCGTTAACAATCCCGGCAATGTGATCATTCAAATACATCGATAAATCTAGAGTATCTTTCGGTTTTGCCCAGTAGTTAAACATCACAGGAACCGTTGAAAGTACTTGTACGTCTACATGGTGCTTTTTACAGTCGTCAAGTCGAACTTTAGGGTCCCAACAATTATGGTCTATTTCACGAAAAAACTTTTCATCAACCATCATTCGGGCACAGCCACATTTATGATGATCTAAACTGACAAACCCCCCGTAACCGTATTTTTCACGTAAATTAGGCCAGGTCTTCGGTAATATATGCGTGTGAATATCTATCTTTAACATAACTTACCCCTTCGTCACTGTTGTGCCACATTGCTGACAAGTGCAATTGTCAGGTGTGTCATAAAAACGGGTGAATACTTTAGGTAAGTCTGTTTCTATATTGTCGAGATAAAAAGCTTCTGTGTAGAGTTGTTTTTTGCAGTCAGGACAAAACCAATAAAGTGCATCTTTTTGATTATTTGCTCGCTTTTGTTCAACCACTAAACCTACGCTATTTTCAAAGCGCTGTGGGGAATGCAACATTTTTGGTGGAAGTAAGAATATCTCGCCAGCTTTAATTTTTATATCCTGAAAATTTTTAGGATCATGATGATCATTCTTTTCAACCGAACCATCAATCACTGAAAGCACCATTTCGCCTTCAATTTGATAAAATAATTCAGGGGTTGCGTTATAGTGATAATCGTTACGATTATTTGGGCCGCCGACAATCATCACAATAAAATTGTCTTGTTCAAAAATTTGCTTATTACAAACGGGAGGTTTAAGTAAATGGCGATGTTCATCAATCCAAGCATGTAAATTAAAAGGCATAGCGATGCTGTTTTTTAACGTTGACATGACTATTCCCCCGTCGTTTTAGTATGAGGCTTTTTATGTTGATTCAACGCAGCGATACATTTAAGTTCAATGGCAATGGGCGTTGGTAATTTGTTAATTTCAACCGTGGTTCGACAAGGTTGGTTATCGGCAAAGTATTCTGCGTAAATACGATTGTAGGTGGTGAAGTCGTCATCCATATTGGTTAAAAATACGGTGACATCAACCAAGTCCATCCAGTTTGCATTTGACGCTTCAAGAATTAAGCGAATATTGGTGAATACACTATGACATTGCGCTTCAATATCGTAACTTTTAATTTTACCTTGCTCGTCAAGTACAACCCCAGGGATATCTTTGCAACCCGCTTTTCTTGGGCCAACACCAGAAAGAAATAATAAGTCGCCTACTTGTCGGGCGTGAGGGTATAAACCTACCGGTTTTGGTGCTTGTTCCGCGTTAATTATTTTCGGGTTCAAAGACGTTTTAATTTTAACATCGCTCATAAGGGATCCTGATGTAATTAATATATTTTTATGGTTATAAGTGTAGACAAAAATCAATCAAAGACCTTTGTTCTTTATTTATTTCAATTGTGTGTAGACTTGAGTACGACTAAATAGGGGATTTCGAAATCACCGAAAAACACCCTAAGGAACTCCAGAGGAAAATAGGTTAAATGAGCGTCCATTTGCAGCCTAATACGCTGGCAAATATTGCTCCTGAAGATTTAAATTTATGACAAATTTGATTCATTTTTTAATTTGAGCCTATGAGTATTTTATGCATACATTTTTGGGTTCAGTAAAAAATCGCATGGCTTCTAAACCACCTTCTCGACCAACACCTGAATGATTCATACCACCAAAAGGCGTTCGTAAATCACGCAGTAACCAACAATTGATCCACACAATTCCGGTATTTATTTGTTCAGCGAGTTGATGCGCTCTATTAATATTTTGTGTCCAAATAGTCGCCGCTAAGCCATATTGACTTTCGTTGGCAAGTGCCAGTGCTTGTTCGTCAGTATCAAACAGTTGTAAGGTAATAACAGGGCCAAAGATCTCTTGCTGGTTGCAACTTGCATCATTACTTAAGCCTTCAATGATAGTTGGTTGTAAAAAATAACCTTGTTTACAGCGACCAGGTAATAGCACTTGTTCACCGCCCACTAAAATAGTACCCCCTTCTTTTTTAGCTAAATCAATATAGCCAAGTACCTTTTCTAAATGAGCTTTGGAGACAATCGCGCCCATTTTTGTTTCATTAAGTAAAGGGTCTTGTGGCACAAGCGCTTGTGCTTTTGCAACTAATGCTTTTTTGAATTTTTCATATATGCCCCGTTGAATATATAAACGTGAAGCACATAAGCAAATTTGACCTTGATTCGCAAAGCTGGCGCGAAAGACTTCTTCAACGGTACTTTCAAAATGACAGTCATCAAAAATTAATGCTGGGTTTTTCCCGCCTAATTCTAATGATAGTTTTTTAAATTTTGGTGCAAGCTGAGTTGCTATTGCTGCACCCGTTGCTGAGCCACCAGTGAATGAGATCGCTTTAATTTTAGGGTGGTTACATATTTCAGCGCCAACGCTTGCACCTGTTCCGTGTAATATATTTAAAACACCTTTAGGCAAACCGACTTTCAGACAAATAGCGCCGAGCATTGCCGCCGTTTTTGGGGTTATTTCAGAGGGTTTAGCAATCACGCAATTACCTGCAGCGAGTGCTGGTGCTATTTTCCAAGTAAATAAATACAGCGGTAAATTCCAAGGGGAAATACAGCCGACAATACCAACAGGTTGGCGCAAGGTGTAATTGATTGCCGTATGAGCAATCGCATGAGATTCACTAGCGAATTGCGAACAGGCATGAGCAAAGAATTTAAAGTTACTTGCCGCACGTGGAATATCTACCATTCTCGCTAAAGAAACCGGTTTACCATTGTCTGTGGCTTCGGCAAGTGCTAAGGATTCAAGTTGGTTTTCAATTTCTTGTGCTATGGCAATTAAATAGTCGGCACGTTCTTCTAAAGCTAAGGTTTGCCATGTTGGCAGGGCAAGCTCTGCTGCTGCAACAGCCTGTTCAACATCAGCGATATCACTATTGGGGATTTGGCCATAAACTAGCCCCGTGGCCGGCTCAATATTATCTAAATAATTATTATTGACGGGCGCTTGATATTGGCCATCAATAAAGTTTTCAATAATATTATTTTCATTGAGCATTATTATTCCTCTAGCTATTGTTTATTAAAGTAAACCTTATAAGCACGAGGTTCTGCCACCATCGACGGGTAAATTAATACCTGTAATATAGCCAGCAGCAGGCGATGCTAAAAAAGCGGCCGCAGCTGCAAATTCTTCGGGTTTAGCAAAACGGCGCATAGGAATAATTGCTTTTTCGTTAAGCGTAGCCTGTTCAATTGAAATGTTTTGTTTTTTGGCTTTCCCTGAAATAATAGCATCCAAACGAGCGGTTGCAGTAGCCCCGGGTAAGACATTATTGACAGTAATACCAAATTCACCCAATTCATTTGCTAAGGTTTTCGCCCAGCTCGCCACCGCACCACGTATGGTATTAGAAACACCTAGGCCATTGAGCGGCTGCTTAACAGACGTAGAAATAACATTGATAATACGGCCATATTGCTTTTCTTTCATACCAGGGATAAGCGCTTGAACCAAGTGATGGTTGGACACTAAGTGTAAATTGAAGGCGTTGATAAATTCATCGACACCAGCCTCATTGGCCGGTCCAGGTGCGGGTCCACCGGTATTATTGATTAAAATATCATAACCACCCGATGCGTTAATATGCGCATTGATCACGGTTTTTACTTGTTCTGTATTCGAAAAGTCAGCGACTAATACTTGATGTTTTTGACCTTGAGATTTATCAAGATCAGCTTTGACTAATTCAAGGGCTGCTTGATTACGTGAAAATAGTGTGACGTTAGCGCCTAATTGAGCAAGTTCAATTGCACAGGCTTTACCGATCCCTTGACTTGAACCACAGACCAATGCGCTTTTACCTTGAAGATTTATATCCATGAATACTCTTTATTATTGTATTTTTTCAGACGACTTTTTCAAAACGACGTTAAGTTAACTTCGTTGAAAATTTGAGTTAACCAATTTCTATCACATTAAATAATTTAATGTCAGCAAAAGCGTGAAGTTTTATTTATTTACTTTGTAAACTTTTATAGCCGTATTCTCTGTAATTGCTCATCAATAGACTGAGTGTTATTTCACTTTGACATTTGTTAGATTAAGCTGATAATGGTGTTTTATCGCTAATCAATAGCTGCAATGACCATAAATAATCTACTAAAAGGTGCCTATATTTCAGGGCAGGGAACACCGGTTGTACTTCTTCATAGTTCGCTAAGTTCAGCCAGACAATGGCAACCCTTAGTCAAACTGCTTGAACCTCACTACTTAGTCATCAATATTGATTTGCTCAGTTATGGGAATGCAGAAAAAGTCGCTGATGAGTTAAATTTTAATTTTGATGTTGAAATTAACCGTATTAAAAAAATTATTACTCATGTTGCTCAACATCAGTCTTTTCACTTGGTTGGGCATTCTTGTGGCGGTGCGATTGCCTTAAAGCTAGCCATAGAGAATCCAGAAAAAATATTAAGTCTTTCTTTATATGAGCCGGTTGCGTTTCATTTACTTGAACAAAGTAGTGACGCTCGAATGTTAGCGGATAACTTTGCTAATAAAGTTAATATCGATGATAGGTATCAGGCGGCAGAGATATTCACTGATTTTTGGAACAAAACAGGTTTTTTCAAAGCATTACCACAAAAAGTTCAGGATATAATGGCAAGAGATATGCCTAAGGTGAGTTTAGACTTTAAAGGTTTAATATCAGAGAAATATACTTTAACCGATCTAAGTGGTCTTACTTGTAAAGTGTTAATGATGACAGGGGAACACAGCCCTGAACTGAGCCAATCATTAGCCAATCAAATTAAAGCCAATTTACCCAATGTTGAACATCAACGTTTTCCAACCGGACATATGGGACCGGTAAGCCATAGTGGCTTAATTCATCCGGCGATTGCTCGCTTTATTGCTGATTGATAAAACAAAAAAAAGACGCCTCAGCGTAATGCCGTTCACTTAAGGTGAACGGCATTTTTACTTTTAACAGGGTACCTATTCTTTGAACATTTCAACATTCTCGGATATTGCCGTTCTCGCCTACCGGGTAAAACGAATTGCTTAGCCGATT
>NZ_JACGVV010000160.1:0-236 GCF_014077405.1 Colwellia sp. BRX10-9
TACACTTTTACACCCAATGACAACTTCAACGGTGCCGTGCCAGTGATCAGTTACACCATTACCGATGGTGCTGGTGACACAGAAATTTCAACTTTAACAATTTCAGTAACTCCAGTGTCAGATTTAAGTGATGATAGTGAAACTGTCACGATAGCTGAAGATACAACCGCCACGGGCAATGTGTTAGATAATGCTGAAACAGCAGACGGTCCAATGACCGTCACCAGCTTTACTGT
>NZ_JACGVV010000042.1:0-29663 GCF_014077405.1 Colwellia sp. BRX10-9
GCAGACGGTCCAATGACCGTCACCAGCTTTACTGTTGATGGTAATACATATAGTGCAGGTGACACCGTTACCCTCACCGAAGGTGAGTTAACTTTAAATGCAGATGGTAGTTATACTTTTACACCGAATGATAACTTCAATGGTGCTGTGCCTGTAATTACTTACATTGTTACTGACAGTGCAGGTGACACTCAGAGTTCTACCCTAACAATTTCAGTAACTCCAGTGTCAGATTTAAGTGATGATAGTGAAACTGTCACGATAGCTGAAGATACAACCGCCACAGGCAATGTGTTAGATAATGCTGAAACAGCAGACGGTCCAATGACCGTTACCAGCTTTACTGTTGGTGGGAATACGTATAATGCAGGTGATACCGTTACTCTCACTGAAGGTGAGTTAACTTTAAATACCGATGGTAGTTACACTTTTACACCGAATGATAACTTTAATGGCAGTGTGCCAGTGATCAGCTACACCATTACCGATGGTGCCGGTGATACCGATGTGTCGACCTTAACGATTGCGGTCACGCCGGTGAACGATCCACCAGTTGCGGCTGATGATAATTTTAGTGTTAACGAAGGCGAAATCGTCAGTGGCAATGTGATCAGCCATGATGACGGCGATGGCGTGATGGATAACGATGGTGGCGATGGTGCTAGTCTGAGCGTGACTCAAGTCAATGGCGTTGATTTAGTCTTTGATCCATTAACGGGTGAAGCCCGTGTAGATATCAAAGATGGTTTTATCTTAATCAAGGCTGATGGCAGTTTCACTTACACCCACAATGGTAACGATCTAGTAGGTGCACCACCAAGCTTTAATTATACTTTAAGTGATGGTACGGATGTTGATACCGGTACTGTGACAATCGCAGTAACACCAGTGAACGATCCACCGGTTGCAGAAGATGACGGCTTTAATATTGATGAAGGGGAAAGCGTTTCAGGCAATATTATACTTCATCACGATGGTGATGGTGTTATCGATACTGATGGTGGTGACGGTTCAACATTAGTGATAACTCATATTAATGGCATCGAACTAAGCTTTGGAACAGATGGCTTTGCTATTATTAATGTCGAAGGGGGTATTTTAAGTATTAATGCTAGTGGCGACTTTACTTATCAAAATAGTGAAGGCTATGTTTTAGACGCTACTCCACCAAGTTTTGAATACACTTTAACTGATGGTATTGATAGCGATACAGCCAATGTAATTATTACTGTTAATGACTCTGCTCCAGTTGCTGTCGATGACAATAATTACATTATATACCGCGAAAAGGATGGGAAATCAAGGATCGAAGGTATCCGAGGAAATGTCATAAGTAAAGGTAGTTCTGGAGATAATCAGGATACCTCAGTTGATGGAACCGTAACCTTAATTCAATTTGAATTTGAAGGCCAAGTATACATTTTTGATACTAACAATACTTCTTACATTATAGATACGGGGTTTGGTATTTTTACTATGTATGATACAGGGAAGTATAACTTCATTTTAGCTTCAGGGACTGATGTTAATACTATTCCTACATCGATTGAATTCGTTTACACCATCCAAGATGGTGATACCGCCAATCCTGAAACAGATAATGCGACTCTAACCATTTATTTTGAAAGTGCAAATGCTAACAACGCCAACGATACTAATGATGAGAGCTCTGCTTTATCTAACGGCGAACTTATCGACTTGTCTTTTAGTGAATCTGCTACCAGCCAAAGTCTAGGCAATCAAGGTTCAAATCTTGCAACTGATTATGATTTAAGTGATCTTTTGGTGCAAAGCCAGAGTGAAACTTTTATGTTTGATGAATTTTCGCAAAGTGACTTAAATACAGATCAAGAAAGTGAAGTTACAGTTATCTATGCAGACGAAAACTTGACCTTAGAAAATATTGATCAGGTCGACGCACTTTCAAATACTGAAACAATAATCACCAATAATTTCTTAAATAAAGGTGTAACATTGAACAGTGATGCGTCATCAGAAATTGTGCCATTGCCCATTGAACTCGACACTTCAGACCAGATATGATTAAGTCGAGTAAATTAAGTAGCAAAACATAACAAGTACAATGAGCTAATGATGAGATGTACTTTCCAACATCATTAGCTTATTGGCTTTTTTAAGGGATAACATACTAGGTGCAATCAACAGTGCAACAGTCAACTCAATGGACAATTAACGCTTCACAAAAGTTAAGTTCAGACCCTCTGTTAGACAGTTTAGTGCTTATAACAGAGCATTATGGTAACCCGTGTTCTCCTGAAGCGCTCGCGGCTGGTTTACCACTTACTGGTGCTAATCTTACACCAGAGCTATTACCTCAAGCAGCATCTCGCGCAGGGTTGAGTGCAAAATTAGTGCGTAAAGGCTTGAATGAATTACCCTCAATGTTGTTACCTTGTATTTTGATGCTAAAAGATAAAAAAGCCTTAGTATTACAAGAACTCGATATTGAAAAAAATATAGCAACAGTTTCTTTACCTGAAACTGGTGGTGAAGAACAGTTAACAATAGAGGAATTAGAATCGAGTTTTGTTGGTTATTTATTTTTAATAAAGCAGCAATATCGCGGTGATAGAAATTTTGATGTTCATCTTAATAGTTCAAAAGAACATTGGTTATGGCAGAAAATTAAGAATACTTCATCGATATACCGAGATGTAATTATTGCGTCAGTAATGATCAATGTTTTTGCTCTGGTATCACCACTTTTTGTGATGAATATTTATGACAAAGTGATACCTAATCTCGCTTTTGAATCGCTTTGGGTACTCGCCATTGGTGCCGGTGTCGCTTATATTTTTGATTTTATTTTAAAACAACTTCGTGGTTATCTAATTGATGTTGCAGGCAAGAAAATTGATATTGAAGTTTCTTCAAAATTATTTGCTAAAGTGATTGGTATACCGCTTGAAAAACGCTCCCCAAGTGTCGGTGGAATGGCAAAGCAGCTGAGTGAATTTGACAGTGTTAGAGAGTTTTTGTCTTCTGCGACAATAAGTGCCTTAGTTGACTTACCTTTTGCTGTGCTTTTTATGTTTTGTATTTGGCTTGTTGCAGGAGACTTAGTGATGTTTCCAATTATTGCCTCAATACTTATCATTGGCTACACATTATTAAATCAATCTAAACTGCGTAAAGCGATAGAAGAAAGTAATAAGTTTTCGGGTTTACGCCATGGACATCTGATTGAGTGTTTAAGCGCTTTAGAATCTATTAAAGCTAATGGCGCAGAAGGTGTTGTGCAAAGAGCTTGGCAGCAAATGGTTGGTCATACCTCGACCTGGTTACTTAAATCTAAAATGATCACTAATTCGGTCTTAAATTTTGCGAGTTTTATTGTACAAATATCAGTAGTCGCCGTTGTAGTGTTAGGTGTCTATCGGGTATCAGAAAACTTAATCTCGATGGGGGGAATTATAGCGGCTGTTATGTTAACCGGTCGTGCTATATCTCCTATTGCTAAGCTTGCTGGCCTAATGACGCGCTCTAATCAAACCTTAAGTGCTTTGAAACAACTTGATACTTTAATGGAGCAAGAAGGCGAATTTGAAGACAAAGCTCATTTGGTTAGTCGAACAAAACTCAGCGGCAATATAAATGCTGAAAATATCAGTTTTAAGTACCCTAATGCAGAAAGTGACTCTTTGCAGCCAATGTCAGTAAAAATTAATCAAGGAGAAAGAATCGCCATTGTTGGCCATAATGGTTCGGGTAAAACAACGCTAGCTAAATTACTATTAGGTCTTTATCAGCCAAGCAAGGGTAGCATTCAATTTGATGGTTTAAATCACCGGCAAATTCACCCTAGTGACTTACGAAAAAACATTGGCTATTTACCACAAGATATTGTCTTATTTCATGGTACCATCCGCGATAATATCCTCTTTGGTACTCGTCAAGTTACTGAATATCAACTTATTAGAGCGGTTCAACTGTCTGGTGTCAGTGCTTTTACCGATCATAATAGTCAAGGCCTTGACCAACAAGTGGGGGAAAGTGGTAGTGCATTATCACGTGGTCAAAGACAGTCAATTGTTTTAGCCAGAGCGATATTAAATTCACCTCAAATATTACTGTTAGATGAGCCAACCGCGAGTCTTGATGCTCGTGCTGAAAAGAAGTTTATTGAAGCAATCAATGCAACGGCAAAAGATCGCACTATGTTATTAATTACCCATAAAATGGATTTATTAAAATTGGTTGACCGCATTCTTGTTTTAGATAAAGGTAAATTGATTATTGACGGTCCAAAAGATAAAGTATTAGCGCAACTCAAAGGCGAAAATTTAAATCAAGAGGCGAACTTATGAAGGTTAGCCAACAAGACCTAGAAATGGCTGACGATGTATATGGTGCAATGCTAACGGAAGTGCCAAGTTTACATCGGTTAACTATATGGGCAATGGGTGGATTACTTTTTTGTTTTCTTATTTGGTCATATTTTTCTGAACTTCAACAAGTTACTTCAGGAATGGGCAAGGTAATACCATCAACTCAAGTACAAATTATACAAAGTTTAGATGGTGGTGTATTACAAAAACTCTTTGTTCAAGAAGGTATGCAAGTAATTAAAGGGCAACCGATTGCAAGTATTGATGATACTCGCTTTAGATCTGACTTTGCAGAACAAAAACAGGAGGTGAGTAGCCTAAGAGCGAATGTCATTCGCCTTAGAGCCGAGCTTTCAAGTATATTGATTGGTGTTAGCGAAAGTTGGCAACGACAAATAGAAATAAATATAAAAGTACCCGTTTACCCAGACGATTTACAACAAAACGCTAAGTTTATGGTTGAAAGACAACAAGAAGAGTATTCTGGAAGAATAGACAATTTAATCAATCAATTAGCAATTCAAGCCCAGCAGATACAACAAAGGGAACAAGAAGTTGCTGAATTAGTTTCGAAAATTAATACCTTAAAAATAAGTTATGAGATAGCCAGTAAAGAACTCGACTTAACACGACCGCTTGCAGAAAAAAACATTGTTTCAAAAATCGAACTCTATAAGTTAGAACGTAGCGTGAATGAGCTTAAAGGTGAATTAAGTGCGGTTCGTTTGTTAGCACCAAAATTAAAGTCTGCCATACAAGAGTCAATTTTAAATCGTCGAGAAACAGCACTTGCTTATAGAACAGAAGCGAGATCAGAGCTTAATGAATTAGAGAATAAACTATCTCGAATTAATGAATCACAGGTTGGTGCTCAAGATAAAGTAACGAAAGCATTAATTTTATCGCCGGTTATTGGTACTATTAAAACCATACACATTAATACCTTAGGTGGAGTCGTTAAGCCGGGTGAAACCATTGCTGAAATTGTGCCCACCGAAGATAAATTGATGGTTGAAGCAAAAATTAAGCCCAGAGATATTGCGTTTATTTATCCTGGGTTGCCAGCTGTTGTTAAGATCACTGCCTATGACTTTACAAGATATGGCGGGTTAACGGGTAAAGTAGAGCACATAAGTGCCGATACAACACAGGATGAAGAGGGAAACAGTTTTTATCTTATTAGAGTACGCACAGATGCTTCAAGCATTAAGAATAAAAATGGCAAAGAAATGCCAATTATTCCAGGTATGCTAACAGATGTTGATGTTATTACGGGTAAACGAACAATTTTAGAATATATTTTAAACCCCATATTACGGGCGAATGAGGCTGCACTAAGGGAACGGTAAGGCTTGTCTACTAGCAATTAATAATAATAAGAATATGGAGTATTTATAAATAACATTATGTTTAAATTAAATAAAGTAACTATGGTTTGGTGTTTAGGCTTATCGGGATTATATTCCGCTAATAGCTATGCCCAAAGTTTAGAGGCAGCCGTTGCAAACGCACTTGATACACATCCTGATATTCGTCAGACATTTGCACGATTTAAATCTAAAGAAGAAGATGTTAATCGTGCCTCAGCAGGCTATTTTCCAACTATTGATTTAACTGCTGGTTATGGTTATGAATATACAGATACTCCCGGAAATAGACGAAATGCTACCATCGGCGATGACGGTGAAACTGAATTAGCCCGTGGTGAATTTGGTGTTAGTATTAAACAAATTCTTTTTGATGGCATGTACACGAGTAATGAAATAGATAGAACTAAATTCGAAGCGAGCGCTGAGCAATGGACATTAATTGCCAATGCAGAAGATCTTGCGTTACAAGTGGCTAAAGCCTATTTAAATTTTATAAAAACAGATGAGCTTGTTAAATTATCAGCAATAAACATTGCCTCACACCAAGTCATTTATGATCAAATAAAAGAACGTACTGATTCAGGCCTGGGTAATATTGCTGACTTGTCTC
The DNA here is from genome assembly GCF_014077405.1 of Colwellia sp. BRX10-9. Classification (NCBI taxonomy): domain Bacteria; kingdom Pseudomonadati; phylum Pseudomonadota; class Gammaproteobacteria; order Alteromonadales; family Colwelliaceae; genus Colwellia; species Colwellia sp. BRX10-9. The sequence goes on from NZ_JACGVV010000042.1 coordinate 6,330, forward strand.
AAGTTACAGGCCGGCTAGCTCGCGCGCAAGCTAACATGATTTCGGCGCGTAATAATAACCTTGACGCTAGGTCACAATTTATTCGTTTAACGAATACACAACCGAGTAACCTTGTGCTACCAGTACCTGATGCCGATATGTTACCTAAAAATAAAGCAACGGGGTTAACTCTAGCAATAAAACGTCATCCGGTAATTAAAGCTGCTCAACAAGATATTAATGCGGCTCGTTCATTTAAAAACTCAATAAACGCTAGATATTATCCAACCTTATCTTTAGAACTCGGCGTGAATTCTGACAATGATGTTGGTGGTGAAAGTGGTATTAATCGATTTGGCGCTGACGTAGGTGGTCATCGAAACGATGCAACAGCAATGCTGCGCTTACGCTACAACTTTTACTCGGGTGGAAAAGACATTGCTACCGAACGAAGTGCAGCCTATAAAATTTCAGAAGCGCAGGAAATTAATTATAACGCTCACCGTCAAGTTACTGAAAGCTTTGGTCTTTCGTGGAATGCTTTTGAAATGTTAGCTTTACAAAAAACATATCTAAAGCAACATGTTATTACATCTAAAGATACACAGGCAGCCTACAAACAGCAGTTCGATATTGGGCAGCGAAATCTTCTCGATCTGCTTGATACCGAAAATGAATTGTTTCAAGCTCGTAAGGATTACCTTGATGCAGACTTTAATGAATTGAGCGCTCAGTATCGTTTGTTAAATGCAACAGGCCTGCTACTTGATTCATTGAGAGTAACAAGATCATCAAAATGGAAAGGTGAACACGAATACGAACAAGGAGCTTACAATGAATAAGTTATCAATTAAGCCAATAGAAGTTACTGCAAAATATTTAATGGTCGCTTTTGCAGTAATATTTATTAGTGCTTGTGCTGATACTCCTGTAGTCATATTAGAAGACTCGGTACAGCAGCTTTATGATTTAACTGATTATGACAGTGATGGTGTAGTAAAAGCGCGTGAAAAATGTGATGGGACTTCTATTGGTGCTGCGATTGACAATTATGGTTGTGGTACTCAAACGTCTAAAATAATGCCTTTTAAAATTGATGTTAAATTTGTTAACAATTCTTATCAACTGTCAGACCAAGCAAATGAAGACATCAGTAAGTTAGCAGAACTTCTTAAAATGAATCCGCAAATCAATGTAGTGATTGAAGGGCATAGCAGTAAAGTTGGCGTGGCAAAATTAAATCAAGTGCTGTCAAATAATCGCGCTAAAGCAGTTGCTTTGGTACTAATCAATGATTTTAAAATTAATGAAGAGCGTATCTCTTCAATTGGTTATGGCTTTGAACGCTTAGAAAACTTAGCAGATACTGAACAAGCGCATGCTGAAAATCGTCGTATAATGGCCGAGATATCTCATATAGAAAAAATTGATGATCTCAAATGGACCATTTATACGGTGAATCAAGCTAATTAATTATTAATGAGTAGCATTAGAAGAAGTTCTTTTTTTAAATGGATGGTCATCAAACCCATTCAAATGCTTCTCATCACCACAATATGTTTAGCGGCTATATTTGCTCAATCTACACAGCCCCTTAATGAAAAAGAAATTGTCACATCATTAGAAAAAAGTTATGGAGAAAGAGCAGGTAAAAGAGGCAAAGCCTGGTTTAAATTAATGCAACCAAAAGTTCAACATTCCCCCTTAGAAACATTACAAGAAGTTAATCAATTCTTTAATATGTTTAGGTTTATTGATGATAGTAAACTTTGGGGGGTGAGCAATTATTGGGCGACACCTATCGAATTTATCGGTGTTAATGGTGGCGATTGCGAAGACTATTCAATTGCTAAATATTTTACCTTATTAGAGATGGGTATTGCGGATGAAAAAATGAGGATCACTATGGTAAAAGCCGTCAAACTTAATCAATACCATATGGTACTCGCTTACTACGAAACGCCTAGTGCCGTACCATTAATTTTAGATAATCTAGACGGTGTTATAAAACCCGCAAATCAGCGCAACGATCTGATCCCTATATATAGTTTTAATGCCAGTCAATTATGGTTGAACAAAGCAAAGGGGCAAGGAATTCTTAGTGGAAAATCATCAAAGCTTAAACTTTGGCGAGACTTAAGACAGCGTATAACTACTTCAAAACTTAAACAACCCAAAATTAAAATGGAGTTTTAAGACCATGACCCTATTTAGAGAAATAAACTCATTACTGTTCGCACTTTTTTTACTAGTTATGACCAGTTTAGTTTATTTTCAATTTACACAAACCCGCGACTTTATGAATCAGCAGATGGATTCTGATTTAAACAACACTATAACTTCGTTAGGTTTAATGCTGAGGCCTCATCTTGAAACCGGAGATGTAGCCACAGCAGAAACCTTGGTTAATGTCATTTTTGAAGGCGGCTTCTATCGCAAGGTGACCCTTAAATGGCTAGTTGATGGCAAAGAACAAATTTGGGAAAATCCAATTGTTATTGAAGGGGTTCCACAATGGTTTATAAATCTAGATTTATTTGCCATACAAAAAAAAGAAAGTTTAATTACCTCAGGTTGGTTGCAACTAGCAACAATTGAAATTGAAGGTCATCCTGCGTTGGGTTATCAAGAATTATGGCGTGTGATGAATGACACTTTGATGATTTTATCTTTGCTTTTTATTCTTTCTATTATTGTTTTAAGGTTCAAATTGAACCGAATTTTAAAACCGTTACATAATGTAGCTATACACGCGAAAAACATTTCACAACGTAAGTTTGGTCAAGACCTTGAGTTACCGAAAACTATAGAGTTACAAGATGTCGTTGGCGCGATTAATTCGATGTCAGGGCAGTTAAAACAAATATTTTCGACCTTGGATGAAGAGGTTAATGAATTAAAAGAAGATAAATTTATCGATCAGGTTTCTCAATTGCCTAATCGACAATATTTGTCTGCACAAATCAATAATTGGTTAAATGAGCCTGGTTTTGGCGGACTTATTTTAGCTAAGTTTGATTGGCTTGAAGATGTTCATAGTAAGTATGGCTATCAAGGCCGAGATGAAATTATTAAAGTTGTGTCAAAACGAATGCAAGCCGAGTTGCCAGAAATCAGCGAATGTATTATTGCACGAATTGCCAACACCGAATTTGCATTTTTGATCACTAAAGCAGAAAAAAGTGTCATAAAAGTCTACTTACAGTCATTAATTCGGATCATTAATCAAGAGATAGCGAAAGCAGGTTGCACACCTAATACTCGCTTTGCCTTAGGTGTTAGTCAACGCATTGATAACATGAATTCGGCTGACTTGTTATCTCAATCTGATAATGCACTACAACAAGCACAACGCGAGCATAAAATAAGTCATTGGATAGATGCGGATCAACCACAAAAATATAGCCGTGAACAATGGCGCAGTAAATTGGTTGATTCTATTAATAACAACCATTTTAGTTTTCAATGGCAGCCAATTTTAGCTATGACGACTCAACAAGTTATTCAGCGCGAAATATATTGTCGTTTATACATAGACAAACAAATTGTCACCGCATCTGAGTTTATGCCATTTATAGAGTTGTTATCGTTAGGTGCTCAGCTAGACAGATGTTTATTGCAGTCAATCGAACAGCAGAATATTTTGGCCCTTGCAGATGAGGGCATCGCGATTAATTTAACGCATGATAGTTTAAAAGATCCACAATTTATTCATTGGTTAGCGCAATACCTTAAGCAATCCGCCTATGCCGAACGTATTTCTTTTGAAATACCCGAATCAGCAGCCATAACCTCGTTTGAGCAATGTTATCAGCTAGCAGAAATTGTAAGAGCAGCGGGTGCTAAGATAGGTATTGACCAGTGTGGTCGTCAAATTGGCTCTTTAGAATATTTACAAAAACTCTTACCTAATTATATAAAATTAGACTTATCTTTCGCTTATTATGAGAAGTTAAATCACAATAAAGAACTTTGCCGTGCGCTAGTCAATGTGGCGAAAGGACTGAATATCTCGGTTATTATTACCGGAATTGAAGACCAAGCGCAATTAGCAGATTTTAATTCATTAAAAGCAGAGGGTTATCAAGGCTATATTTCTCCAGTTGAAGACGTTGATATTAATCTCAGTTAAATTTATGGGTATTAAAGTTTTAATGGCTTAATAATTTAGCTCTCCTATCTAGATTAAGTGTTTTTTAGGCACTATTTTATGAAAGAGACAATATTCATCTTTTGTCTCTTTAAGGAATGCTATAAGTGGAGAAAATTTTTATCAAAATATTTACCCATATATAGCAACGCCAGTAAAATATGAAAACGTTACGCTTCTTAATTTAATCCATTACAAAAGAACAATTAATAACAAAAGGATTAGTCAATTGTTAGCGCAAGCAAACAACATTATTGCTTTTTTGTACAGAACCTTGGACTAAGGTACAAAAAAGCAATTGATTAGTGATGTGTTAAATAAACGATTTATCTTAAAATAAACAACCACAAGTCATTAGAGGTATGTCATATTTAACACTATGAGTTATCCATAGTTTGTTCAAATTCCAGGGATTTAGAATGACAAGTATCAATAATACTAAAAAATTTAATTTATCGAGGTTTATTAAAAACCTAGCACAAAGTACTTTATTCTTATTATTTTTGACACAGGTAGTAGGGTGCTCATCTTTAAACGATGAGGCCGTTGTTGAAAAAGCTATAATAAGTGAATCCTCCTTAAAAGGCCCCTATGAAATAGCGGCTGAAGAAAATATCCCAAGCGTAATCAGCTATGAAGAGCCAGAAGATTCATTAAGATTTATCAATGAGCCCATTTTTAAATTTAATGATAAAGTATATCGCTACGTACTTAGCCCCTTCGCAGTAGGTTATCAAAAAGTTGTTCCTTTGCCTGTTGATCAAAGTATTCGAAACTTTTTTTACAATTTACGTGAACCGCTTTACGCGTTAAATCATTTATTTCAAGGAGAGCTTTCTAAATCGGGTAACAGTCTTGCTCGAGTGTTGGTAAATAGTACCATAGGTTTGTTTGGTTTATTTGACCCCGCCAACAGCATGATGGAACTGGAACGTGATAAAACGACTTTCGGAGAAACTCTTGCTTCTTATGGCGTCGGACATGGTTTTTATCTTGTTTTACCTTTACTTGGACCTTCAGACTTACGTGATACGGCATCATTATCGTTCAACTACCTAGCACACCCACTTAATTTCATTAATGATAAGAGGGCAGCTCAACAATTACTATTTGTTGATGGTATTCAAGCACAAACGCCTATTTTAGCTAAGTATCCACAGGTATTAACTGATGTTGAAAACCCTTACGAGTTTACGCGTAATTTATATATGCAAAGCATTCAACGAGATGGTCAAGAGCGTCGCAATGAAGTTTTTAAAACCGAAAAGCAAAAGCTACAATAACGCCTTTTTTAGTACTTCTAACCCAAAAGTGGAATAAATATGTTTAAAGCGAGTGCAACCTTTTGGGCTTATACCAGCTGTATTATTTTTTGCATACTCACGGCGACATTAGCCTGGCAAGCGAAAAATTTTGAGATTGATGCTTCAGCAGATACTTTGTTAGTCGATAACAATAAACATTACATTTTAACCCAGCTAGCTAGTCAACGTTATGGCTCTGAAGAATTTATACTGATTGCATTTAAACCGAGTAACAGCCAGTTATTTTCGACAACTAATCTTGATATCTTGTCGGAACTTGGCAGAAAAATAGAGAAAATAGCTCGTGTTAAACAAGTCAACAGTATTGTTAATGTGCCTATTTTTTCTTCTGCTAAAACAGTTTCTGCGGATGTTGAAGAGTTAACTTGGGAAAATAAAAAGTTTGATGAGCAAACGTTCTCACTAAGTTTAAAAAAACACCCTTTGTATGAGGGCTTGCTTATTAACAAAGGTCAAACGGCATTGTCGTTGCAAGTGGTTTTTAAGACAAATAAAAAAGTTGAACAGATAAATGACGATATTATTGACATTAAACGTCACTTATTAACCCGAGAACTCACCGATAAAGAACAAAATGCACTTGAGGCGCTAAAGCAACAACAGCAGAAACTTAATAAGCAACTCGAGCAAACGCGTATTGATGAAATTGAAAAAATTCGCGCGCTTCTATTACCCTATAAAAAAGACGGTGCCTTTTATTTAGGCGGTAATAATTTATTGTCATATGAGTTAATTCAAATTATCCAGAATGATTTAGTTCTTTTTGGTGCTTTAATTATTCTGGTGGTTATTGTGTTGTTGTGGTTTTTGTTTAGACAAGTAAGTTGGGTAGTTTTACCCATAGTTTGCTGTGCAACAAGTGTTGTTATGACGATAGGTTTACTCGCGGCACTGGATTTTAAAGTTACTGTTATTTCAGCGAATGTATTTGCCCTGCAAATTATTTTGTCTTTAGCGATGATAATTCACCTAATTGTACATTACCAAGAGTTGGTGTTAAAACACATCGATTGGGATCATCAAACACTTGTATTGGCAACCATTAAACAAAAAATAAAACCTTGTTTTTATGCAGGTTTAACGACCTCTATTGGTTTTGGCTCGCTTATCTTCAGTGGTGTTCAGCCAGTTATAAGTTTTGGTTGGATGATGGTTGTTGCTATGCTGGTTAGCTTCATTGTTAGTTTGGCTTTTTTCCCCGCATTACTGTTAGTCATTTTTAATAAACAAGGTTTTGTTAAGCAGCATCATCAGATTGAAAGGGGAATGACAGGCGCAGCAACTTTTGTTATTAATCAGCCAAAAAAGATTATTATTATATCTACTTTGATCACCCTTGTTGGTGCCTTGGGGTGCCTAAAGTTAACGGCAGAGAATAGTTTTTTAAATTACTTTAGTGAATCAACCAATGTTCGAAAAGAGCTGACCTTTATCGATCAAGAGTTTGGTGGCTCGACGCCATTTGACCTGTTATTGAATATTCCAGATAAGCAAATAAAATCAGGATTAGTTATCTCAGCCAGTGCAGTGCAGACGGTAACAGATATTCAAAATATGTTAGCAAAAGAGCAAGCCATTGGTGCGATTACCTCAATTGCCGACTTCACTAAAATTGCTCAAGTGGTCTATGGTAAACCCCTGACAGAATATGAACTTACCGCACTCTACAAAAGTTTAGATGTTGAGTTACAGCAGAAACTTTTTGGCGCTTACTTTTCAGAAAAAAATAACCAAATACGAATTTCTATGCGGGTTCAAGACAGCACTAAAGATCTAAATAGAGCCGATTTGTTGGCACATATTCATAAAGAGTTATCTGCAATGGGCATTAAAGAGCAGCAGTATACATTAACTGGTTTGTTCATCCTTTATCAAGATGTACTGTCACGTTTGCTCGATTCGCAAGTGCTGACGATACTCATTGTTTATGGTGCGATGGCGATAACACTGATGATTATATTTTCATCGTTCAAAGTTGCCTGGATTGCTTTAGTGCCTAATTTTATTACTACCGTAGTGATTATGGGCGTCTTAGGGATATTTTCGATTCCGCTAGATTTAATGACTATTACTATAGCCGCCGTAGCTATGGGAATTTCAATGGACGATACTATTCATTATATACACCGCTATATAGAAGAAATGGAACTTGGCCAAGCAAATAGCGATGATTGGATTAAGCGGACAAATTTATCGATTGGTTATGCACTAATATATACGACTACCGTTATTGTTATCGGTTTTGGTACCTTAATATTTTCTAATTTTGTGCCAAGCATATTATTTGGTTTACTGACCAGTGTGGCGATGATAGTTGCTCTAGTTACCGACATCACAACATTACCGGTATTATTGAAAAAATATTTAACTAAAAATAACCTTAAACAAAGCTAATCTTTTAAAGATATTAATCGAGCTAATGAATCAGTTAAAAAATTTAAATATCAAAGCACACGTTAAGTGCTGATCGACTAATGCTAAAACTGATAAGGGTAAAGTTTAATTGTGGCGGTTTTTATTCTTTATAAATAGATATATATTTCAATAAGTAACTAGTTAAATGGGGTTGCAATTAACGGTCTTAATTTAGATGCTTGAATTAAAGCCCGTACAGACCCATATTTACTTTTTATATTAAACGAATTTTAAAATACTTTTTAGTGAGATTTACTATGACTGATTCACCTATTCAAATAGTTTGCGCAAGTTGCGGTACGAAAAATCGTCTAGCTAAGGCTAAGCTCAATGACCAGCCTCTATGCGGTAAGTGTGGTAAAGCTGTGCTTTCTATTAACCCTGTTGTTGGTAGCGATAAAAACTTTAACCGTTATATTACCGACAACGGTTTACCTGTTGTTGTCGACTTTTGGGCACCGTGGTGCGGGCCTTGTAAACAATTTGCACCCACTTTTGAACAGGTTGCTGCCGATATGTTTACACAAGCTTGTTTTGTGAAGTTAGACACTGAAAGCAATCAAAATACCGCAGGAGGACATAATATCCGTTCTATTCCTACTTTAATGATATTTCATCACGGCAGAGAAATTGCTCGAATGTCCGGCGCCTTACCCAAAGCACAGTTCAAACAATGGCTAACTGAAAATTTACCGATGACAAACACATTATAAGTGTCGTAAAGAACATTCTTTATAGGTGCTGTGGTTACTCACAAGGGACAAAGATTATCCTTGTGAGTAACAAGTTAAACGATTTTATCAGTTAACGTTATTCGTTTAATAGTGAGATAAAAAAGCTCATTTCTAAAGCTTTTTCTTTTAAACTTTTAAATCGTCCTGATGCACCGCCATGGCCAGCGTCCATATCTGTCTTAAACAACAACAAATTATCATCTGTTTTAAGCTCTCTCATTTTAGCTACCCACTTCATTGGTTCAAAGTACTGAACCTGTGAGTCATGTAATCCGGTGGTCACAAGTATATTTGGGTAGTGTTGAGCAGTGATATTATCCATTGGTGAATAAGATAAAATATCTTGGTAGGCTTGTGCTTCGTTTGGATCACCCCATTCGTCATATTCATTGGTGGTTAGCGGTATGCTTTCATCGAGCATTGTTGTTAACACATCTAAAAAGGGCACATGAGCGCCAATGCCTAAGTATAGTTCCGGTGCTTGATTGACCACAGCGCCCATTAATAAGCCGCCAGCGCTACCGCCAGAAGCAAATATTTTATCTTTAGCGCCATATCCTTGGGCAACTAATGCCTTAGTTACATCAATAAAGTCATTAAAGGTATTTTGTTTAAGCGCTTTTTTACCGGTTTCATACCACTGCCTGCCTAACATTTCTGAGCCACGAACATGGGCAATAACATAAACAAATCCTCTATCAAGTAAACTTAACGTTTGACTCGAAAAATCAGGATCTATGGTTAAGCCATAAGCACCGTAACCGTATTGAAGAAGTGGGTTGGTACCATCTTTTTTAAAACTATTGCGACGATAAACAATTGACACTGGTACTGCTGCACCATCACGTGCGTTAATAAATAGACGTTCTGCTTGATAATCGTCTTGGTTAAAGCCACCTAAGACTTGTTGCTGTTTCAGTAACTTTCGCTCACCTGTTGCTAAGTCAAATTCAAATAAAGAATCGGGTGTTGTTAAGCTAGAATAATATAATCTTGCGATGGTACTGTTTGGCTCCGGATTTTCGTCAAGACAAGCAAAATAACAGGGGTCATCAAAAGATAGTGGATAGTGATGACCGGCATTTTCTCCCTGAGTTGTGTGCACGATAAAACGAATTTGACCATTTTCTCTTTCGGTTATTACAATGAAACGGTGAAATAATTCAATGCCTTCAACCAGTACATTTTCTCTGTGGGGAATAATTTCTTGCCAGTTATTGATATCATCAATTTGTGCAGCCGTGGCTTTCATTAACCTGAAGTTTTTAGCTTGATAGTTAGTCACAATATAAAAAAATTCACCCATTTTATCGGCGTGATATTCATGTTGTTCTTGATAAGGTAATAATTCGGTAAACTGCCCATTGGGCTCATCGGCACTGAGTACTAAATAATGTGTAGATTCAGTGGCATGTAAACAAATATAAAGCTGAGAGTCATCTCTGCTCTTATCTAAGCTGATATAAAAACGGTGGTCGTCTTCTTGATAAACAAGCACATCATCAGCTTGTGGTGTTCCTAATGTATGGCGATATACTTGTGTGCCAAGCAAAGTTTCTAAATCTTTCTTTACATAGAAAAGGGTTTTATTGTCGTTCGACCAAACAACTTGTCCTTCAGTTTCAACAAGAATATCGGCTAAATAAGCATCTGGCCCATCAGATGTCTTAGTTAAATCTTTAAAATGAATGGTATAGATACGACGACTGTCGGTATCTTCAGATATTGACATGATTTGGTCATTTTGACTTATTGATAAGTCCCCTAAATCATAAAACTCATGATCTTGTGCGCGCTCATTAACATCTAATAAGAGTGTTTTATTTTCACCGGCAAAACTTGTTGCTCGGTAATAGTTGGAAAACTCTTGCTCGCCATTAATTTCGCTGTGATACCAATATTTTCCATCTTTTGCTGGAACAGTATTATCGTCCTTGACAATCCTGTCTTTAAGTTCATTAAAAAGTAGTGCTTGTAAAGGTTTTTGCTTGGCCAACATGGCATCAGCATAATTATTTTCATCATTAAGGTGTGCTAAAACTTTTTCATCACTGCGCAGGTCATCACGCATCCAATAATAATTATCGATGCGTTGGTGATTGTGTTTTTCCATCGTATGAGGAATTTTTGTAGCTATTGGTGCTATAATTTTTTTGTCTGACGCCGCTGATATAAATGATGATGTTGGCACTAAGTGCTCCTAGTTAAATAATAAATGAAATGATAATAATTTAAGAAAAAGCGCGATAAAAGTCTATCGAGCTTTTTTAGATTAAGTGAACGCTTGTAAAGAGACTATGCAGAGCTCGCTATGTTTTTATTTTAATGATCAGGTTATCTTCGATAAACTTTAATTGCTCAAGTAATATCTCTTGTGAATCACCTGACATAAATACATGGCCAACCTCGCTGCTGGTACTGTCGTGTGCGTAAACTTCATCTCCAGCTGCAATATTAAGTTTAAATTGGTCTATTTCTTTGAGTGCTTTGCATTGCTCGATACCGGAAATCTCATCAATAGTTCCTGGACCAGGATGGATCATGAGTACGCAAGCAAATTTATTAGCTTTGACAGGTAACGGGGTTGGGGTCGCTCCAGTTTCTAACTCTACATAGGTTTTCCATGGGTTGAAACCATAGGAATATTGAATGAGTTCCATATAGTATCCACCTGGTGGGCGAACGGCCATTTCGCCAAATACTGGCCCCGCCTTAGTCAGATAGAATTCAGCATGAGTCATACCATTTTTAACGCCAAATCCTTTGATGACTTGATCATTTATCGCGATGATTTTTTCTTGCAATGCGAGGGTTAAATTTGCCGGTAATATTGATTTTTTCCATTGGTGAAGATAGTCGGTTATATTATGAAAAATAGGCACGCCATTATGGATCAACGTTTCTACGCTAACTTCACTTCCTTCAACAAAAGCTTCAGCCAGTAGGCCGGGCTTTGAATGCAATGCTACTTCCGCTAAGCTTTTTAGCACCATGACACCTCTTGCACCCGATTCTGCTACAGGTTTAACAACAAGTGGCAGGCCTAACTTATCAACTAATTCTTGTGGCGTATCGTTGTCATTGATGAGATGGAATTTTGTAATAGGAATGTTGTGCTCTAAAGCTTTGAGCTTCATCTCGTTTTTATTATGTAAGATACGGGTAATGTTAAGTGGCGTGCCTGTCAGTTTGAATTCTTGACGAACCATAGCAGCAATATCGACACTTGATTCAGTGGCTGCGATAACATATTCAATGTTAAATTCACGAATTGCTGCTATTTCAGCTTTTAAAAGCATTTTTTCTGCGCTTTCAAATGATGTTTCAATACAGCCCGACAATTTTTCTTTTCGACTTTCGTGAAGGGGACCATCACTCCAGAGAAAAACGTTATGACCCAGCTTTAATGCGGCTCGATAACATCGACCTCTTCTACCCACGATTAATACATTCGCCACTCAATACCTCTGATAATTTCTAAATCACATATTTATCTGCTGAGTCTAGTGAATATATATAAATTAATATATAAGAATATTTAGATAATTTAGCGCAGTAGAAGAGGGGGGATGAAAATTTCAAACAGTCTAAAATTTGGATCGTCGTTGTATTGTTAAGTAGGGTCAGGCAGCGAGGTAGATACTGCTTTGCTGACCCATATTTAATATGCCTTGGAGAAGGCATATTAGCTTATTATTTTTTATTGATAAGGCTTAACGGTAAAACGCTTCAACTGTGCCTTTAGCCGTCATTAAAAGTGGCTGACCACGACGGTCTAACGCTTTGTTCATGGTGACTTTTACCCAACCTTCGCTGATGCAATACTCTTCAACATCGAAACGTTCTTTGCCATTAAGTCGAATACCTATCTCGTGTTGAAAAATTTCTTCTACATGATGTGGGCTGCGGGGATTACCTGATAGGCGATCGGGTAAAGCGGGTAGCGATGTAGTATCGTTCATGTTTGTGACCTATGATAAAAAAATTGCGCTATTGTAGGCAATATATAGATAGCGCTCAAGCGCTGTTGTGATAAATTTTTAGCCTTTGTTTAAAAGTCTAAATAAACCTCAGGTTTATAACGCCGGTAAGCGGGATAATCTTCGATACTTAAAGCCGTTATCGAGTAGAAAAACTAAAGGCTATCCAAGTCAATCTACTCATCGTTGCAATACTGTTATTAGAAGCGCCAATCTTTGATGATTGGATTCCTACTCCCATCGACAAACCATAATGCTGCAACTAAACCCTCGGTATCATTAGTGACGGTAATTACAGTTTCAAAAACCGCTTCATTCAATGATGTTCTTAGTAAGCAGCTATCATAATTAATGTTATAGCTGCCATCGCTATTTTCTTGATAATCACTGCACAGTGATAAATAGGCAGCTTGATCATCATCATCAGATCTGATTATTTTTAAATTAAATGAACGCTCACTATTTAATGAAAATCCATCGGGTACTGATATATCACCGCTGGTTTGTGCACTACTTTCTAACACGGCTCTTGCCTCTAGGGGACTAGTTTCTGCTAAGATAAACTCAGTTACCACAGGTTGGGTTACAATCGGGTCGGGCAAAATAATCTCTGGTTGTTGTTCTTCTACTACCGGTTGTGGCGTTACTGATACTGTTTCTCCGGCCGAACCACCGCCGCCACATGCCGTTAATAAAGCACTTAATAGAACACTAATATATAGCTTATTCATATGTCACTCCTTTAATCTAAAAATGTATTTTTTATATTGGCATTATTTTCTATAAACCAGTCATCATCAATACGACCTTCATTGATAATAAAGCTAGAAAACAAGGGGTAAGCGTAAATTACATCCATGTATTCCAGAGGGTATTGCCATTGTGTACCAACATTGATCGCCCAAGGCATACCATTCTCATTAACAAAGTAACGCTCATTATCAGGTTCGCTCTTATCTTCACCTCTGTTAAAAAAGTCTGTTCTAAAAGCTTCGGTAGGGGCTTTATTGGGCAAATGTATTTCGTATGCTCTACCAGGAGCCTGTCCGAATACATAACCATGTTCATAGCTTTCAGTAGCGAATAAAAATGGGTCATAAGGGAACGCAGGCATTTCTTCAATAGGAATTGCACGGGTCATTGGCAGTGTCATTGAAAAATGCATTTGAATTTTAGAACCACAACCCGGTTCACTTCGGTAATACTTACAGTTTTCACCGGCACTTACATAGTCCCATACGTCGTTGGTAATTATTGCGATGGCTTTATCACGCCCCTGCTCTAAAGGTGATGTGAGCTGAGGCACGTTGTTAATGGTATAGCGGATATCATCTTCGTTAATCGTTTCTCTGCTAATACCAGGTAATTGGAAAGCAAATCCGTTGTGATAAGACCCGCCAACAGCGGCAATTTGCCCTTCAAGTTTCACTCGAATAACTTCACCATCAAGTATATATTCACTAATACGATAGTTCATCACTAAGTCATTGAAGTCATAATCGCCTACTATTGGCCAATTATCTTCAAAGGCAATAGTAGCCCAGCCAGAAGCACTTGGGTAATACTCTATGCTAACGTTAGCTTCTGTTATATCCACAAGATAATCTTCAACTTCACCATCACTAACACCACCCGTTGGACCTAAGTCAGCAGTGCTACTTATTCTAAAACGTGCCCAAGTACTGTTCGCTTCAGCCCATGTCGGCACTTCATATGAAATAATATTACTACCTGCAATAACAGGTAACGCATCAATTATTTTCTCATCGGTTCCAAAAACACCGTTACCATCAAAATCTATCCATGCATTTACAAAGGCTGAAGATGAAGCAACAAGTTGTAGGACTGCTAGGTTACCGACTTCTATACCTGTGACAAAAGCAACACCATCATCATCATTATTACCGTCTGTTTCGTCATCACTTAGTGGAAATTGAAAGCTATCAAATTCAGCATCAACGCTAATACCCATAAAGATAGAATTATTTTCAGTACTATGACGAGCCCCATTATCTTCAGCAGAGCTACCGTAAGATGCAGGCGCATCACCAAAGTCAATGCTCGTTTTTTCTGTAGAAATAACAGGGGCTAGGGCACAGCGTGCACCATCATTATTACTCGAACTGGGTCCATAAGCATATAAAACAGCAAGTGAGTTTGCTTCTTTAGTATCTATTTTAAAGACTTTACCGTCGTTGTTGCGACTAATATAAAGGTTTTCATCGACATCAAAGTAAATAGCGCCAAATGTACCTGATTCACCAACATTATTAATTAATTCTGAACTGCCATTATTTACATCAATACGATGAAGGTTACCGATATTATCAACACTATAGGCGAAACCATTAAAGGGATGAAAGGCCATATCAAAGATACGTAAATTTAAACTACTGCCATCAATAATACGTTCTGCAACTAAATAATTATCGGCAGTTGAATCTAATGGGATAGCGTATAAACCATTGGTGTTACCAGGGCGGTATAAATAATAGACATTGCTATCAAGGGCAATATCGCCAACATAGAATGATATTTCGGGTAAACCAGTTGTCGGTAATGGGGTTACTTGATAATTATTATTAATACGGACAGGTCCAGCAAACTCCGTGCTCCAAGCATAAAGATATTGGTCATGAAAATTAAAGCCCATCGCATTAAGTTTATTTGTTGTGCCCATAGTATTTGATAGTTGTTGATACTGACCGGTAGCCAATTGCACACCAAATAAAGTTGCTGAGGTATCTTGTATTAAAAAGGCATCGGTTGGACAAGCAGCAAACGGTTGCCCAAAAATGGCTTGGTTTACCGATAAAGCTACGCCATTTATGCACGCCTCTTTCCCGATGATGCTATCTGCACCAAACTCAATAAAATTAGTGGCTGAAAAAGCACCGCCACAATCATCACCTATACCTGCTATCACAGCATTAGCACCTGTTTGAACAAAGCCTTTTGCAAATATGTAACCTCGAGCTTCTGCACCTGCGCCAAGTTGTGTGTAGCCAGCTGAGCCTGTTTTGTCGCCAAGTACATTCCAGATAATAGTGCTGTTATCTGTTACATCTTTTAGTATTATCTTTGAATCTGCAGCTAAGCTTAGGTAATTAGCAATGTTGAAAATCCATACACCGTCAACACCTTTGCCATCTAGGGTTAGTGTCTTACCGATAGCTATCGATAAATAATCTATGGTACTGTAAATACCCGCTTCGAGTGTTTCATCATTAGTACCAAAAGACGTCGATATAAGTTCTGTTCCAGTACCTAAATCTTTCAACGTTACTTGTAATCTTGTAATTAAATCTTCTTGATTTGTTACTAAGTTAGGGATGGGAGATGCCAGCAAAGAATTTGCCGTAAGAATACCGTCTATTTGGACCCCTGCGCCTATGGTTGTGGTTGTACCTGCATCTATGTTGCCATGAAACACTGAACCGGCACCTATAGTTACTGTTGTGCCTGCAAAAACATCACCAGATACTTCTACTGTTGCATCTATTGTTACTGTAGTTCCTGCTATTAGAGCGCCAGCAATGATCGCACTCGCACCAACAGTGGCTGTGGTTCCGGCTTCAATATCGCCATTAACAAGAGACGCCACACCAAGTGTTGCTGTAGTTCCTGCTTGGATATAGCCGACAACAGCTGCGTCTGCGCCAAGGGTTGTTGAGGCTCCAGATTCAACATTACCACCTACAATCGCATTTGCAGCAAGTGTTATGGCTGTAGCACTTTGAACATTACCGCCAACAATTGTTCGCGCGCCCATCGTTATATAACTACTGGCATAAAGTGATTGGTTATTTAGCGCTGAATCTAATACAGTTTCATTACTGGCCTGTGCAGTAGATAGGGTAAAAAACAGACAAGTGGATATGATCAAACTCGCTTGTTTTGCTACACGTCTATAATGTATAGCGCTATTAACTATAATATTATTTATTAATACGCTAACATCAATTTTAGCCAAATTGTGATCCCAAATATAAGCATTATTCCTTTTCATCTTACTACCCTCAATTGTATGTAAAATTTTATTTGTTACTTAAGATAGGTATTGCAAGTAATGAACCAATATAGCGACAATTGATAAGCTGCTGATATCGTTAGTTATTATTGTTTTTGTGTTGGTTTTTCTATTTTTGTTTTGCGAAAATTATCATTTTGCAAAATAGAATAAAGTAAGGTTACTATTTTATTAATGGGGACTGATAAAGGATCAAGCCGCTGCTCTATTGAGATGCGGCTTTGGCGTTCATCTGGTTAACCGTTATAACTGTTTATATTGAAAACCATTGACTAACCATTGTTCTGTTTGCTTTATCCATGACAATCCATAAAGTCCCACTAAGTGTTTAGGTTTTAGTTTACAACGAGGGTCTGATAATAATGTCCTCGCCTGGGTAAAATGGCCGTCACCAATATTGAGTTTTGCCAAGTGACATAAATGTGTTGCACTATATTTAAGCATATTGGCTGAGCTTTTATTACCTTTAAACCGAGATGCTTGCTCTGTTATCCGAATACTAAAGCCACACTCTGTGGAAGGAATATTATTTTTACTCGCTTGGTTTTGTGCATCTTTATGATAAAGAGAATGAATATTCGGTGAATAAGCTATATCTGTATTTAACGCAACCCGACAGAATAAATCTTGATCCTCACCTATAGGTTCATTCAGAGGAAAACCACCAATGTCGTTAAATAATGACCGTTGAATGACCATAGAAGACATAGTGAAAGGTAGGTCTCCTTGTGAAGCGATATCAAAATAATCAGCTAATATCACGCCCTCTGGGTCGATGTTTTTTAGTTTTATTTTTGCATCGATATAGTTATGCTCAGATTCGACAATTTGGTAGCGTGTTCCAAAAAACTTTGCTTGCGGGAATCTAACAATTAAGCGAGCTATCTCATCTAAAAATAAGGGTAACCATTGGTCGTCCGCATCTAAAAATGCAATGTATTCATGGCTTGCTAACGCAACACCATTATTACGAGCGGCAGACACTCCCTGATTTTGTTGTTGGATGAGTTTTACATTTTCCATATTGGCATTTTTTACAATTAAGGCGCCATCATCGGTAGAGCCATCATCAATAACAATAATTTCAGCAGCGGGGTATTTCTGCCATGCGACACTGTTAAGTGTTCTTAAAATATGTTCGGCTTTGTTAAACAGCGGAATAATTACAGTAAATTTTATATTTTTCATTTTGATCACTCCAGTTAGATAAAGAATTCTTTAAAGCGCTATCAACTGATAACGTTGGCGGTATAAAATTTGTTGATAACCCCTTTACGATTTGGTTAACAATCGATTTAATATTGAGATTAAATAAATCTATTTGATAGTCTTGTGCTAGGCCAATCTCTTCACACCAACCTTTACATTTACTGTGATAATTAACTGACAGCACGGGTGTGTTAGCTAAATAACCTAAAATAGAACCATGTAAACGCATACTAACAATAGCTTTGTAAGTGCCCAGTTTTTCGAGTGATTTAATGGGATCTGCTTGGTATTTTTCTATCGTTACGGGCACCGTTTTGTTTAAACGAGCAATAATATTATTGTTGATTTTCCAATCGCCTAATGAGCTATGTCCGTTAAACTCAATTAAGGTAATAGGTTCACCTGTTTGGGCGTATATCTGTGTTATTAACTGAGTAAACTGGTGAAACCTTTGCTGTTCAGCACCTTTATTTGTTTTGCCCATCGCATTAATAGCAACAGAGCATAGTGACAGTGCAATGCCTTTACGTTCGACTTTTTCAGGTTTATATTTATCTGAACACAACAGTAATGGTGCCAAATCAAAGGTTTTATTAACGTTAGCATTAGGGGCGATACTTTGAGCAATGTCTAAACTTTCACTATCTCTGACGCCAATATAACCACATTCATTTAAAAATTTTGCGCAAGCTTTTTCTGCGGCAGTTGAATTGAACGGGCCAATTCCAACCCCTACTGCTAAGCTATTTTTAGGGCTTGATAAAGACATTAATTGTCTTTTAAGGTTTATATCTGTTTCACTATGTAAAACCGAGCCACCACCAAAAATAATACGTTTACTTTGAAGTGCAGCTTTATAATGCAATAACCTATTTTGCCCCGGAAATTGCTGGTTAAACTTGAGCGGTAGTTGATGATCCGTTTGTGTTTCTCTGCGGTAATCGCCGTACAAACCGACTAAGGTATTTTCACAACCAATAATGTGTTGAGCCGCCCAGGCCGATGCATACATCAGCGCATCATCGCCGCTATTTTGCATGCCGTAATAGCCTACTAAATAAGCATCGTATTTCTTAAACATGTCTTTCTCCTGATTTTAGTGGATTAAGGGCAATGCCTATCCATAAAAGTGCTGGCCAATAAATAAAACTTAGTATTTCTAGATTTTCAAAAAATGAGTAACAGATAAAAACGATTGCCATCAGCGCCGCGGTATAACAAATCTCGCTTTTAAGGCTATGCCAAAATAAATAGATACAGGTAAACGTTAAAGGTATAGCTAATGCTAAAAGTCCTACTATGCCTTTGACAAATAACAGTCCATACCAGCTGTGGTGTGAACCTATAGGCATTCCTTCAACGATTTTCGGTCCTTTCTCTACAATGCCATGTCCCCAAATTGGAGCTTCTGACTCCCAACGTTGCAACGCGAGTACTTCTAGCGTATTACGTACTCGTGTTGAATCAGGGCGCGAAGCTTTAATGTCTTCGTAACTGTTAGTGATAAAATTAAATAACGGCTCGCCTAATAATAAAATGGCTGGAATGAACAAGCCAAAAAGTATAATAAGCAGTGGATTTTTAAAATGTTTACTGAAAAAGCATAGTGGCGCTAAAGCGATATAAATAACCCAACCAGCACGTGATTGTGAGAGTAAACACATGATGAAACTGCCGGCTAAACCAGAGTTTCTCCAAAAAGGTTCTTTTTCTTGGCTAGTAAAAATTAAAAATATACATGCCATAAATCCTGCTGCAGGTGCCCAAGGAGTAAAAAACCTCCAACGGCCACCACCAGTTTCAGGGTTTAAACCAAATAAACTTACCGCAAAGAAGCTTTCACCGGGTCCGCCAATCACTTGTAGCGGTGATATAAATAAATCACCAGGGGCACCAACCATATAAAGAACAACAGTCACACCGGCAAAAACTAACGAATGAAATGAAACAACGCATACGGCTCTAACCACTAATTGCGGTTTAATATCAACAAAGGCACCAATAAATAAAAATAGCGGCATCAGTGCCCATCCTTTTGCCCAACCAATCGAAGACTTAATGGTTTTTGCTAGTCCTAAGTCCCAATTTGAATGACCAATGAGTAGCGCGACTAACATAAAAAAGCCACCGAGGATCCATAACCAAACAATGGCAGGTATCACTGCATTTTTGTCTTTACCGTTTACATACCAACGTAATAAAACCACAATAAAGATCATCCAACCTATCACTGAGCCCATAACATAAAGACCACCGAATGCGAAGAATGGATAGGTAAGTGTTAACCCGAACCAAACTAGCTTTTCTTCAGTAGAACTTGCAGTGGGGTGCTGTGAAGCCATAAGTTAATTTGTCCAAATGGATGAATAAAGGCTTAATATAAAAGTATTATTATCTTTAGCCGGTATTGTATTAATCATTAATAAATTGTTGCTAACCTACTCACTGCTAAAACTGTGCCAATGCTGTTAATTTATTTTAAGCTACTGATTCTGATGTTTTTATTTGTTGTTTTTGAAGTAGGGGATTATCTTTGAGTTGCAAAATAAAAATAGGATTTTCATTTTGCAATTAATTATATTTTTTATAAAAGACCATTATTATTTACATATTTAACCTACGTAATACGGGGAATAGAGTTGATAAAATAAGGAGAAGTCTAAGACAAGGCTAAAGTTAACCCTCTATCAAGGCTATTAAGCATTGATAGGGTTAACTTCTATTAGCCAAATTAGTTTTTCTTGAGTAAAACTTGAATTAACTTGTTGCGTTGTGATAAAACGAATAAGCCAAAGGTAATGAATAAAAACCCAGCTACAGCACCAACAAAGGCAATGATATTTTTAGGACTACCTTGTTTCATTGGGTAAGAAGGGGTTGTCAGCATTTGTAATACCGGATACGAGGCAAAAATATCTGCTTTACTCGCTTCTAATCTTGCTGCTGCTGAGGTAAAAATAGCTTCTGCCATGTTAAATTCTCTTTGTAACCGCTCTAATTCCACTATTTCTCTAGAGTAGACCTTTAATTGGTCACCAAGATGTTCAACAGATCGTCCTAAATCAGCAAACATTGAATCTTGGCCTTTTTGTTTTGCATAAGCGGCAATTAAGTCAGCGAATAACTCAGCCCGTTTTGGGTTCAAATCCAAATTTAAGGAATTGAATATCTCACTTGAATTAACACCGTACATTTCGCTGCTTCTCTGGTTTATCGCAATTCGGGTAAAGTTTAATCTTTTTTGTTGTGCTTTCACTTTTGGGTGATTAACCCCCCATCGAGAGCTGTATTCGGTGAGTTGAGTAATACTTTCCTTTAATTCGGTAATATAAGCTCTAAATTCAACGTCTGATTGCAGGGCGAATGCTTGTCCTGCTAATTTGGGTGAAACCCCAAGCTCTTCGCTTAATTGATAAATATATTCTTGTAATTGCCTTGTTTCAGCTTTGACATAAAGTCGTTTTTCTTTAACACCAGATAAGGTTTTAACCAATTGGTTCATTTGATCGGTTGAAACCACAATGGATCGCTGTTGAAAATCAACAATAGCATTACGGGTTATATTCATTCTTTCCCGGTACTGGTCAAGAACATGGTTAATACTCCGGTCTCGTCGTAACACTTCATCGGCGCGAAGATTACTCAACTCGTCTTGTAAAGATTCATAGATGGCAAAGGTTTTTTCTTGTGCTAATTTTGAGCTACCAGCACTCATCGCCAATGAAATAATAGAGGTTTGCTCGGTGAGCTTAATTCTTGGTTGACCAAGTTCATCAAGCGAAATATTTAGTTTCTTAGCAGCACGCCCCCTAACACCTCGGCTTGATAGCATCTCTTTATAATTAACACGTGGGTTAAAGCCACCACCAGAAAAAGGGGTATTTGTTTGTGAAACGACTTGGCCGACATTATCCAGTGATACACTGTTACTGCTACCGGTTCCAGGTAAGACCATTTCCATATCACTGGTAAATGACGGAGCCTTATTCAAATAAAGCATAATAATCAGTGCAACAACTAAATAACAAGCTAAACCAACCACTAAATAAGGGCGTTTTAACACTGAGTATGTTCTTGCTCTGAATAGGCCAAATGACGTTAACGTTACAATAGGATATTTCATAATTCACTTATAACAATTTAATAGGAAGCAGGATGTCGACAACTGTCTTGGCGATATCACGAAAGTTAGTAATATCTGAGTCGTAACAGGCAACAGCATCATTAGGCATTAAGTAAGGGTTAATATTGCCTTGATTCGGTGTCGTCATTAACGCTTCTACCGAGCGCTCAATAACTTGTGTTTCACCGGTAATTGGATTTTTACTCGCAAGAACTACTCGACGTGGCGCATTGGTCCAATCTTTACCACCGACACAATTAGCAGAAACCGCCGCTTGTAATAAGCGTGTACCATAAGGCAGGCTAGTTGAATATCGCCCCACGGCTGCACTCGCATTATCTCCGGCTGAATCAATGAGATTAGACATAAAAACACG
Organism: Colwellia sp. BRX10-9; assembly: GCF_014077405.1. NCBI lineage: Bacteria > Pseudomonadati > Pseudomonadota > Gammaproteobacteria > Alteromonadales > Colwelliaceae > Colwellia > Colwellia sp. BRX10-9. The sequence goes on from NZ_JACGVV010000042.1 coordinate 28,651, forward strand.
AAATCCCTTAGGCGTAATTAAACTAGGTCTAACTAAGTGTCCTTGAAAACAACCGGTACTGGGTACGATAACGCGGTCACCTGCCACTAATGGATAATCCTTAACTAATTCTCCAGAGAGCATTCCTGTCATATCTATTTGAACCTGCCAGCCTTTACGGAGTAAAATTATTTGATCTAATTTTGCATCAGGTCGAATACCTGAAGCTGCTCTGATCGCTTCAGACAATAATCGCGTTGTTGAATAATCACCAAATGCATCTAAATGTTCTGCATTTTGAATACCATTTGGTTTCTTATTAATTAATACCGTACCAGGCTGAAAAACCGCACCGGCAACAGACACCTCAATTGATGACCAATTTAATACGTGTATGGTCACGCTAGCACTGGCGGGTTGAAATATTTCTGCTCTAATTAAGGCTAATTCAATTTTGGTTTCTAACTTATTGGTTGTCGCACCACCTGCTGAAATAACACCTATAATAGGTAGTTTTACATATCCCGCGTTATCAACAATATAACGACCATTAAAACCTTCACCATCTTCAATAAGTACTTCAACTAAATCCCCGGGACTTAATAATAAACCTTGCGCAAGAATAGGGTCATTCTCTGCTGAAGCTTTCATGTTTGATGAATGTAAATTTAATGGTTTGTCTGTTCTATAATTTAGGGCTGCGCCCATATCTTGAAACTGACTGCAATTTAATCCATCTGAAAATAGCGTTTTAGGTGCTTGCTCATGAATAAAGTCATCACCATTGTCAGCTGGCGTGCCATAAAATCTAAGTGCAGACTTATCAATATCTACTGATGAGTGTTTAGCACACCCCTGTAAAACTAAAATTCCAATGAGCGCGATAAGCGCTGGCATTATTTTGTAACTTTTAGCTGGGTGAAACGACATTGAATTCTCCATAACGATTTAAACTCTCTACACCGTTACTGCACTTAACGTACCAACTGATAATCTTTATTTTACTCGTTGTATTTTATGGTTTTTTTTGGTTT
>NZ_JACGVV010000132.1:0-323 GCF_014077405.1 Colwellia sp. BRX10-9
TGAACCTTCGAGCTAATCGGCTTAACGGTTAAAAGCCTCGGCTTTTTGTTGTTTACTATCTGACTTATAAATTTGGAAATTAATTATTTAAGAAGTGGTCGGCCGTGAAGGATTTGAACCTTCGAGTTAATCGGCTTAACGGTTAAAAGCCTCAGCTTTAGTTTTTGTACTATCTGACTTATAAATTTAGAAATTAACTATTTAAGAAGTGGTCGGCCGTGAAGGATTTGAACCTTCGACAAATTGGTTAAAAGCCAACTGCTCTACCAACTGAGCTAACGGCCGACATATAAACTGTGGTGTTGAGAATCATCATCAACTAA
>NZ_JACGVV010000119.1:0-386 GCF_014077405.1 Colwellia sp. BRX10-9
GCTCGACAAGCCAATAAAGAAGATAAATGCACGGGGCACTTTTGGGAAGGACGCTTTAAATCTCAAGCCCTGCTCGATGAAGGGGCATTACTTGCTTGTATGGCTTATGTAGATTTAAATCCAGTACGTGCAGGCATTGCTCCAACACCTGAGCAATCGAGTTTTACCAGTATTCAACTGCGTATCAAAGCAGCCATTATCGGAGAGCAACCGACAACGTTATTACCTTTTACGGGCAATGAACATCAAGAGAAAACCTCCGGTATCCGCTTTAGCTTGAAGGACTATTTAACCCTTGTAGATGAAACAGGTCGCGTAATAAGAGCAGACAAACGAGGCGCTATCGATAACAAAACCGCAAATATACTGTCAAGACTTCACATCAG
>NZ_JACGVV010000120.1:0-386 GCF_014077405.1 Colwellia sp. BRX10-9
AAAGAAGATAAATGCACGGGGCACTTTTGGGAAGGACGCTTTAAATCTCAAGCCCTGCTCGATGAAGGGGCATTACTTGCTTGTATGGCTTATGTAGATTTAAATCCAGTGCGTGCGGGCATTGCTCCAACACCTGAGCAATCGAGTTTTACCAGTATTCAACTGCGTATCAAAGCAGCCATTATCGGAGAGCAACCGACAACGTTATTACCTTTTACGGGCCATGAACAGCAAGCTAAAACCTCCGGTATCCGCTTTAGTTTGAAGGACTATTTAACCCTTGTAGATGAAACAGGTCGCGTAATAAGAGCAGACAAACGAGGCGCTATCGATAACAAAACCGCAAATATACTGTCAAGACTTCACATCAGCGATGAAAGTTGGCT
>NZ_JACGVV010000050.1:0-18904 GCF_014077405.1 Colwellia sp. BRX10-9
TATATTTTATGTTTTATATTTTATATTTTATATTTTGTATTTTGTTGTCTTACTTGTTCTTTTGAACCCCAATTTTAGTCACGTTGTTATTACAACTATTTACACTCTACTTGATAATTTAACAAAAATAATTAGCACTATAGTACCACAACCAAGTCGTTGTTTATTAAGGATTATATTTAAGGTGCGTTATTTTTTGTTGAAGCCAAGAGCCAAAAGTCAACAATGTGTTTAGCGGTACTAATAGGAGATTCAAGTAAGTAGTTGGCTGTTTCTCCACCATTAACTTCTTTCGGATTAACCATAATGCCATGACCTACATTAGCGATAGTCATTAACTCTACCTGAACTTTTTCTTGCTTATCTCCCCAGGATTTACGGGTGTAACCTGCTTTAGCTTTTACTTGGGGTATTAACGTTACTCCTGATAACGTAGCCCAATGATCAGCTAAGGTAATCGCATTCAACGGATTAACAATCGCATCATTATCTCCTGTCCATATAGATAATTTTGGCCATACTTTTTGATTTGGATTTAATTTTTGAACTAATAATGTAAGTTCATCTGCCGTTTGTGATGGGCCGTTTTTCATACAAGAAATAGCGGTAATTAAACCATCGGCACAAGGAAATGGAATGCCAGCAACGATTGCCCCCGCAGTAAAAAGTTCAGGATAATTAACTAATAAACTGCTTGACATAGCGCCACCAGCAGATAAGCCTAAAATATAGATATTTTGCCCAACCAGCTGTTTCTTTAAGGCCAATATCATATTTTTTATTGATAAATTTTCACCGGTTTCTGTAGCGTAATCACTAGCAGAATACCAATTAAAACAACCCTTAATATTATTTTCTAGGCTTTGCTGAGGAATTAACAAGGCAAAATTATGCTGTTGTGCTAAACCAAGCAAACCACTTTGCCTCGCCAATTCTTTTCCCTCTTGCGCGCAGCCATGAAGTAATACAACGATATTAGGCTTAGCGGTTACCGGTGAAAAATAACTTGCCGTTAGGTTGCCTGGATTATCACTGAAATCTTTTAACTCAGTTAATTGAGCATAAGAATTTTGACTAAACAAGCTAAATACTAGCGTCAGTGATATCGATAATGAAGTTAAACATTTGAGAGTAGACATAATATTAACCAAAATAAATAGTGGGTTAGATAATGAATGAAAGTACCTTAAACAAGCAATAGCACTTTAGTGCACAGCCGACTCAAGGTCTTTGGCAGAGGTATACCAGTATCATAAAGACACTTACGAATGCGTAAACTAACACCCATGACGATAAGCAAATAAATGAGGAAATAAATGAGGAAATAAATGAGGAAATAATAACTTAAATTCAATAGAATATTGAATAGATAGATAAATAAAAACAGCTAACTAGTGATGCTAAAAATCGACAAATAATCGTGTTATTGTGAAGACCATTTTTCAATACGATAAAAAGCCAATATTTAAATATCGGCGCTATAAAAGCGATGATGATGGCTGTTTATCAGCAGCTATATTAAACAGGCTTATGCAAATAGTGTGGTCTCAAGTAGTAATAGCAATCTATTGCTCGTCTATCACTGCTTCTTAAAAAACATGTCGATGCAATCGTTGAAAATGATTTGATAATCCAATACGAAATTGAAAAATCAGGTAAAACAACCAATGTAGACACACCGGCTACCCTATTAATTATCGATAATTTTGTCTTTAGGGTTTAAAAAAAGGGGCGTTAGGTAAAGTTTCTGTATATTTAGCTTCTTTCACTAAAGCCTCTAAATCTTTAATAATCAATTGATTACGTTTTTTGTCAAGCGTACCTTCTTTTTTCCAGTGTTGTAACTGCTTATTAATCACTTGCCTAACTGAGCCAGTCATCCGCGCTAAGGTTTCATCGTTTAAACCGTTAACCAAATGATGTTGATGCTCTGCTTCTATTGTGCCGTTATAAAACTTAATTTTATTAATATGTTCTAAAATAATACGGCTTAAACGTGTGGTAACATCGTGTAAAACTAGGCTACTGGCTTGTTGTTCTTTTTCACGCATTTTTTTCGCTAAGTAAGGCATAAATTGCTGGTTAAACTCTGGATACGTCCACAACCAATGCCGCATGGTGGAAAGTTTCACTGACAATAACTTTACCGTTGTTAAAGGTGAAACAATAACCTCATGTGGTTGATCGTCTAACAGCACCATTAAGTCAAAACAGTCACCCGCATAAAGCATATCTAAAGTGGCTTCTCTGCCCGTTTCTGGATTACTTTGTTTAATTTCTAAACTACCGCTAATCACCACAAAAAATCGCTGAGTAAGTAAAGCCGGATTAAAGTAATCACCTTTGTACCATTCATCAAGCTGAAACTCTTGTTGAAAATCTTCAATTAACTTCGCCGGTAAATCTGCAAAAATATTAGCTTGCTTTACTAAAACTGGGCTGGCTTTTTGAGGTAGATGAGTAGCGTCTTTATTCATAAGAGTAGTATTTAAGCCATAGCGGGTAAGAATAGTTTTATTCTACTCTTTGTATCTATAGAGCAAAAGACAATGTTGCTTTTTAAATTTCAATACTATTTCTCACGTTAATCTACTGACTTTTAACTTATAAAGCCGAGATAATATAAAAATTATAAAATGATCGATACTGTCATATTTGTGACAGAAGCATTTTATGACCTTAGGTATTATAGCGCCACTAACCAAACGCCTAACGTTAAAACATCACGTTAGTTTGTTTATACGGTCAAACTGCTTGCTGGATAATGACCATAAAGCATTAGACCTTTTTTAATAAATAATAGGTAATTATTATGTCTAAGATTATTGGTATAGATTTAGGTACAACAAATTCATGTGTAGCAGTTATGGAAGGTGGCGTTGCTAAAATTATTGAAAATGCTGAGGGTAGCCGCACCACTCCGTCAATTGTTGCTTATGCAAACGAGGAAACATTAGCGGGCCAACCGGCAAAAAGACAAGCCGTTACCAACTCTAAAAATACATTATTTGCGATTAAACGTTTAATCGGTCGTAAATTTGATGATAAAGAAGTACAAAAAGATATTAAGTTAGCCCCTTATAAAATTGTCAAAGCAGACAATGGTGATGCTTGGGTTGAAGTTAATGGTAAAAAATTATCACCACAAGAAGTATCAGCGCAAATTTTACGTAAATTGAAAAAAGATGCTGAAGCCTATTTAGGTGAAACGGTTACCGAAGCGGTTATTACTGTCCCTGCTTATTTTAATGATTCACAACGCCAAGCAACCAAAGATGCAGGTAAAATTGCTGGACTTAATGTCAAGCGTATTATTAATGAACCAACAGCTGCGGCATTAGCCTACGGCGTTGATAAAAATAACAAAGCTGACCAAAAAGTGGTGGTTTATGATTTAGGTGGCGGTACCTTCGATATTTCAATTATTGAAATTTCTAATGTAGACGGCGAAAAACAATTCGAAGTATTAGCAACCAATGGTGATACCTTTTTAGGTGGCGAAGACTTTGATTTACGCCTGATTAACTACCTTGCTGATGAATTTAAAAAAGAAAGTGGTATTGATATTCACCAAGACCCATTAGCGTTACAGCGTATTAAAGAAGCGGCTGAAAAAGCAAAAATAGAGTTGTCATCAGCATTACAAACTGACGTAAACTTACCGTATGTTACTGCTGATGCTAGTGGTCCTAAACATTTAAACGTACAAATTACCCGAGCAAAATTAGAGTCTTTGGTTGATGACTTAGTGAAAAAGACTATCGCTCCATGTGACCAAGCACTTAAAGATGCTGGCTTAAGTAAAGGTGATATTGATGAAATTATTTTGGTAGGTGGTCAATCACGTATGCCAAAAGTACAAGAAGCAGTTAAAACCTTCTTTGGTAAAGAGCCGCGTAAAGATGTTAACCCCGATGAAGCAGTGGCTATTGGTGCAGCGATTCAAGCAGGTGTGTTATCAGGAACGGTCGGTGATGTGTTATTACTTGATGTAACGCCATTATCACTAGGTATTGAAACTTTAGGCGGTGTAATGACTAAGCTTATCGATAAAAATACTACGATACCAACACGTGCTTCTGAAACATTCTCTACAGCCGAAGATAATCAAGCGGCGGTAACTGTGCATGTATTGCAAGGTCAGCGTGAAATGGCAACAGATAATAAATCGTTAGGTCAATTTAACTTAACAGATATTAACCCCGGCCCTCGTGGCTCGGTGCAAGTTGAAGTCACTTTTGATATTGATGCAGATGGTATTTTAAATGTCTCAGCAAAAGATAAAGCAACCGGTAAAGAGCAAAGTATTAAAATTACGGCATCAAGTGGTTTAACTGAAGATGAAGTTAATCGCATGGTCGACGATGCCCAGAAGCACGCTACTGAAGATAAGCAAAAACGTGAGTTAGTTGAACAACGCAACCAAGCCGATCAATTGATTCATACGGTACAAACGTCAATGACTAGCTTGAATGAAGATCAACAAGCCGAGCTTAAAACATTAATTGAGCAATTAAAAATGGCCGTTAATGGTAATGATAAAGCGGCTATAGAAATGCGACAAAAAGCATTACAAGAAGCGCACAGTAAAATAATGCAAGCTTCACAATCACAAGCAGAGCAGCCTCAAGGTGATGCGGCTAATGATAGTGCTAAAAACGAAGATGTTATTGACGCAGACTTTGAAGAAGTGAGTAATGGTTAATCAATGAGTGGTGGCTGATAAGGTAAGTTAACCGCTTATTTATCATAATACTGTATAAAAACAAAACCCCTAATATTAATTATTAGGGGTTTTTTATTATGATAAAATAAACAGTTAACTATTTTAAGAGGTATAGAGCTTTTCTGTTCTTTCGTCGATACATTCGTATGAACCCATCTCAAATTCTCGACAAACCCAAGGTCTATTTTCGTAAATAGAACACAATAATGTATCTCTGTTTAACGCTGAGCACAGACCATCATCAAGTCGTAACATTGATTCGTGTCCATGGTCATCAATATAGATATGCCGATGAGGCACACCAGTATCTGAAATAATTCTAACTTCTAAACTACAGCAACATGCCTGGCAATTTGCACAGGTGACTTCGGGAACGGGAATATTTTTTACTTCAATGTTCATAATAAATAATAAATAACAATAAACTTAATGGTGAGTAGGATACGCTAAACCGCTCAGCTTCTCGAGCAAATAGAAGCTGATGGGGAAAATAGCAGACATAAAAAGAACTGATTAAAGCACTGCACTGCAAAACAGCCACAATATTTTGTACAACTTGGAGACGCTATTGCCTCTCAATACTAACGTTAGAAATCAAAATGTTTAAAGAAAACATCATAAATGACCTTTTCTACTTCAGTTCCATAACAACGCGTATGCTTAAATTCGCCATCTTCTTCGTAAACACTAGAGTTGTAGATAATATATTTAATTTCATCTTTGCCTTGAACTCTTGCAGGATAATTTTTCAATATATCAAAATCGCTCAAACGTGTCATCATGTCCGCTAAACAGCTTTCATCTATCTGAAACTCTGAGATGTGATGCCCTATATATTCATTTTTTGTATAACCTAACACTTCAAGCTCACACTCATTGGCATAAACAATAATACCTTCTGGCGATACAGCATGAATACCAATCGATGAATTATAGATAAAGTCTTCTGGATTCTCTGTAAACATAAAATCACCTAACGCCTTACTCGCGTCAAAATAGATAGTTAAAAAATAGACGATAGACAACAGTAAACTATTTCTGCCAGCTTAAGTCACTCATAAAAAATAATTGGTCGCTAAACATTAGTCGATAAACGCAGAAACACAACAAGTGCTCATTTTAACTTAGCCGCAAACTAATAAGTTTAAGAGTAGTTCAGTTCAGCTCAAATAAATATCCAGAAAAGTATATATTCAAGAGAACACTAAAATAACAATACTTTGGCTTTCAAAATGCGCAAAAAACGCTTTAATAGCACACTATTTTTAAAAACAATTATAAGGAAACTAATTCTTTCTCTAACCATTGTTTAGCCGTTGGTGTGTCACTAAAAAATTTATTTTTAATGCCAGCCTTCTTATACACAGCCTCAAATTCAAGTTGAGTGGTTAATGCAAATGAACTATGTATCATATTAATGGCAATTGCATTAGCGGTTCCGTGCTTCACTTTATACAAGTGATAATCTAAACCTTCCTGTGTTGCTAATGTTTCTCCTTTAAGTATCACGATGATCCCGTAATTTATATTGATAAAATTTTCTAGGACGACTTGTTGTAGATTAGCGTGCATTTGTTTGAAAAACTCGACATTCCATGGACCCTCTGCATCGATAATAATAATATTATTATCGAGTGTGAATTGGCATTGGCCATGCGAAGCAAATTTTTGAATCAATGAAATCTACCTATGTTATCTAATGTTAATTAATCGAGAAGCTCGTTTTATAATCATTTATCATTAAGCATAATCTATAAACTTAATGTAATAAAGTTAATGTAATAAAGTTAATGTAATAAACTATTGATTAGCTGTTATTACTCCATTGAAATCATCTGCTGTTTTTTTTATAAAATATTTAGACTATACAAATAGATCAATTTAAAAATTAATACCCATATTAAGTGTTGCTTTACTCTTTTAGCTTTATTGCCTTTAAGTCGAGGGTATTGGTAAATAACCTTGGGTTTTCAATCTTATCTAGCATCGAAAATTCGGGTAAACAATCGTCATCAACGTAGTCAGCAAAATCGCCAGCGGGATCAAAAACTAAAATATCTAATGCTAATCGATCAAGTCCATACAAACCACGGTGGATCATATCCGCCGAAAAAACTAATAAATCACCGGCCGTTAACTTTATTTCTTTACCGGTAGAAAGGTTTTCGCTGCTCACTCTGCCCTTTTCTTCTTGTCGAACATTAAATTCTTCTTCGTTATCCCAGCGTTTATGTGTTCCTGGCACTAATTCCATACCGCGCTCATCAAATAATGGCACACGTAAGTGAACAACTTGTGTCTCTTGAATAGCTTTTTTCTGTTCTTCAACCTCGTGATCATATTGACAATCTCGATGCCAAAAATCTTTTTGTGCTGGATTAACCGGGTTAAAAAACAATTGAGTATTCATAAAGGCTGGTTTTGCCGCTATAACAGACTCGACAACAGCCATTATTTTTTTTGAACTAATAAAATTGAAAAGCTTAACGCGATCGTCAAATGCTAAGTACTGACTGCCGGTGATCAAAGAAGAGTTGAACGCTTCTTCTTGATAAAATTTTGCGTGATCTTTTTTCCAAAGATCGTGAAATTTCAATACCACTTGTCTTAGGGCTGAAATTTCAGTGTCATTAAAATAATTTCTAATAACAAAGTAACCTTGGGCATCATAATGCCCCTGCAACTGACTTTGATTTTCTAACATTAACGGCTTTTACCTTGGCTTGACTGTTTAGGATTATATTTTGACGATTGATTAACGCTCATATCTCATCCACAGTTTGTAATAAACCGCATTACACTTAGCATTATCATCCATAATGCCGTCTCTATCACAATCGGAACCCGTCAAAGATTTAACAACATCAGTGCCATATTCGGCGATATCTTCTGGCTCAGGTTTAACTTCAATGGTGACTTTAGGGGAATGTTCGATGAATTCGCCAACGTCTTTGTATCGTGAGAATTGTTCTTTTGAAATAATATCACCGACATCAACTTTTTTCGCTTCGAAAGCGTAGACATCTGTTGCACTAAACAACAAGAATACAACAATAAAGACAGCTATAAATTTCATCAAATATGCCTAAAAGTTATTAAAATTAACATGCTGATTCACCTGAAAAGGCCACGCTATTATTTCACGCAAGTATTATAAAACACAATGTCACCGTTGTACCTTAGTGAAATTTATTAATCGTTAATAATTTCACTAATAGTTGGTTTAATTGAACATTTATTTTCAAAAAAATAAAAACCAAAAACAATAAACCATTGAATTAAAACAACTTATTCTTGGCGTAAACTTTGCTAAATAGATAACATCTTAATGTCGAAGGGAAATACAATGTTATTGGATATTCAATCACTTAGCCATCAATACCAAAGTGGCAAGCACACACAACTAGCAATCAAATCATTATCACTACAAGTTAGACCAGGGATTTTAGGCTTACTAGGCGCTAATGGCGCAGGAAAATCTAGCTTAATGCGTATTCTTGCTACGATAACAAAACCTAGCCAAGGAAAAATTTTATGGCAAGGACAAAACATTGTTAAATCACCACAATTATTGCGTAACGAACTCGGTTACCTGCCTCAATATTTTGGCGTCTATGACCAATTGTCGGCTATTGAATTTTTACAATACATGGCTGGCTTAAAAGGGTTAAATCAATCTTTAGCGACTCAAAGAATCGAGGATTTACTTGCTAAGCTCAACCTTACCCATGCTGCTCATATGCCATTGAAAGGTTATTCGGGGGGGATGAAACAGCGCATTGGCATTGCACAGGCTTTACTTAATGACCCTAAATTATTGATTATTGATGAACCAACTGTGGGTCTAGATCCACAAGAACGTGCCAATTTTCGCCAGTTATTAACTGAATTAGCCGATGATCGTTGCATTATTTTATCAACTCACATAGTCGCAGATGTTGAATCTATTGCTGACCAAATTGCGATTATGCAAACTGGGCAATTAATTCAATCAGCAACTCCAAAGGCACTACAAGAAAAAGTTGCCGATAAATGCTGGCAACTCACCACTAACTTGAATGAATTAAAACAAATTCAGCACGACTTTATTGTCAGCCACAGTGTGCGAAAAGACAACAAGGTCGAGTTAAATATTGTCGCTGAACACTGCCCTGATGCACGAGCAATACCAAGAGCGCCAACATTAGAAGATGCGTATCTCTACTTTACCAGTAATAAGCGTGCTCGAACTGTTCTTGCGAGGGCATGTTAATGAATCAATTATGGCAATGTACGGTCGCTGATTTTAAACAACGAACACGCCAGCAAAGCTTTGTGGTTACTTTACTGGCGATGTCGGTATTAACCTTACTTTTTTTCCCTTCACTCGATGCTCAATATCAAACACTTATTATCAATGGTTATAGAGGTCTTTATAACAGTGCCTGGTTAGGTGTTTGTTTAGCGATGTTAAATGTTTTATTTTTACCTATTATTTGTTTTTATCTCATTAAGAATGGTCTTGAATTAGATCGAAAATCGATGACCTGTGAACTTATTGCTGCCACTCCTATGAGTAAGTTAACTTTTATATTCGCCAAATGGTGCACCAATGTTTTAATTTTGTTTACTATCGTATTGGTTATGCTGATCAGTTGTATTTTACTGCAACTTTATTATGGGGAAAATTATCAGATAGACCTTTGGGCGTTAGCTTGGCCCCAATTAGTCTTTGTTCTACCTGTGTTATTAGTTGTTGCTTCACTGGCGATAATGTTTGAATCAATAAAGTGGCTTAAGGGGGGCTTTGGCAATGTTGTTTATTTTTTCTTGTGGACCGGCTCTATTGTTCAAACCATTGAAAGCGTTTCAGGGGTTGGCGCAATACTTTCTGCTATAGAAACCGAGGTTGCAGAACGTTTTCCGTCACAAGCAGGCTCAACACATATTGGCGTAACGGTTGTTGATGAAGAAAATGCAGTAAACACTTTTCTTTGGCAAGGAATAGAGCCAACAGCACAGTATTTATCGAGTATTCTGCCGTTACTGATCATTTGCTTAAGCTGTTTTATTATTGCAGTAATCTTTTTTGATCGCTTTAGTCGAAACCCCGTACCTGAAACCAAACAAACCTCATGGCTAATAAACACCTTAACCCGTCAAGTGTTCAATCGACTCGATGCACTATTTACCATGCTAACCAAGCACTTTGCTTTTACTCGCTTATTACGTTTAGAACTAAAATTATTATTAAAAAGCCATTCGATTTACTGGCTGTTAGGTCTTTTAACGTTAAATATTATTCAACTATTTATTAGTCAGCAATTACTGGTTAGCATATTTTTACCGCTGTCATGGTTATGGTGTGTTTTAGTGCTTTCACAGCTCGGCCAAGTAGAAAAACAAGCAAATACGGTTGAGTTAATCACCTACAGTAAAAAGTCAGCGCTATTGCAAAGTTTAGCGAGCTACTCTGCTGCATGGATATTATTAGCATTGGCAAGTTTGGGTAGTGTACTTAGATTTGCGGCGATAGCCGAGTGGCTGTTAATCATACAATTAATTATAGCCATTTCATTTACCGTATCCCTAGCTTATTTTTGTGGGGTATTGACCGGCACAAAGCGAATGTTTGAAGTGCTATACCCGGCAATTTGGTATATGGGACCGATTCAAACAGCACTATATCTAGACTTTTTTGGCGTTAATAGCACCATGAGTTGGCAAGCAGGCATGCCTTATTATTATGCTGCTCTCGCAATTGGCTTAATGTTGTTAACAGTACGCGCTAAAAGTAGCCGTTAATTTATTAACGGTTGTTTACACTAAGATATCGATTTAAAAAGGATAACGATTGAACTCATCAGCCGTTAGCCTTAACATTCGATTATTGTTTCCCGGTCTATTTAAATAAAGGCCGATTGAACCATGCTTATTTAAGCTAATTTTCCTCAAAAATATCGACTTAATAATCCAGGGAGCCTTTTGTGCCATCTTCTTTTACCAGTAAACTGCCCAATCTAGATACCAGTATTTTCACAGAAATGTCGATGATGGCAAATCAATATCAGGCAATTAATTTGTCGCAAGGTTTTCCTGAATTTGATACTCCAGAATTTTTAAAAGATAAAATAAACTTAGCCATTAGTGAAGGTAAAAATCAATACTCACCCTCAAACGGTTTACCTGAGTTATTAACGCAAGTTGCCGCTATGGTGCATCGACAGTATCAAACAGATTTAACCACTGCACAAAAACTTAATGGCTTAAAAAACGTTACAATAACCTCCGGGGCTACCGAAGCACTATGGGTTGCAATACAAACGCTGGTTCGCCCAAATGATGAAGTTATTATTTTTGATCCCGCTTATGATTCTTATGAGACAGCCATTGAACTTGCTGGTGGAGTTTGTCGCCATGTCGCACTAGATGCGCCTAACTATGCAATAAACTGGTCCTTAGTTGAGCAAACAATTAATGAAAATACACGTGCCATTATTATCAACAGCCCACACAACCCAACGGGTTCAATACTGAGTGCTGCAGATCTTACTAGCTTACAAGTTTTGCTTGAGAAATATGATTTATATGTAATAAGCGATGAAGTATACGAACACATGACGTTTGACGGCTTACGTCATGAAAGTATTTTACGTTACCCTGATTTGTTTAAACGCGCCTTTGTCGTCTCTAGTTTTGGTAAAACCTTTCATTGCACCGGCTGGAAAATGGGTTATTGCGCCGCTCCTGATGCGCTTACGGTCGAGTTTAGAAAAATTCATCAGTACGTTACCTTTTGTTCATTTACCCCGGCACAAATAGCTATAGCGCAAATGCTAAAACAGCACCCCGAGCATATCACCGAGTTATCAAATTTCTATCAGCAAAAAAGAGACTTACTGATCAATGCACTAAAAGACTCTCGCTTTAAAATGCTACCGTCAAAAGGTACTTATTTTTTATTGCTTGATTACTCTGCAATCTCAGCACTTAATGATCGTGAATTTTGTCATTGGTTAACCCAAGAAGTTGGTGTTGCCGCCATTCCATTGAGCCCCCTGTATCCCGCTAACAAAAGGGAGTCTTATCATCAAAACAATAAAGTAATCAGACTTTGTTTCGCAAAAAACGACGATACCCTACTTAAGGCCGCAGGAATATTATGTCAACTTTAACCATAGCCGCAGTGCAGTTCGATATTAGTTGGTTAGACAAACAAAGCAATTTTGATCGTTTAGAGCAACTTTTCAAAGATCACTTTACTGACCATGCGGCTGCCGATTTATTATTGCTACCAGAAACATTTTCAACCGGTTTTTGTATTAATAGAAAAGATGTGCAAGAGCCAGAAGATGGTGGCTCTGCTCTACATTGGTTAAAAAAAATAGCAAAGCAATATAACTGTGTAGTGGCTGGCACGGTTTTAGTGAGCCAAAATGATAAAAAAGTGAATCGTTTTTATTGGGTCTTTGCTGATGGTAGGGTTGAACATTATGACAAGCGCCATTTGTTTCGTTTAGGTAAAGAGCAAGACTTTGTTGAGCAAGGCCAGCACAGAAAAACAATCAACATTAGGGGTATAAAAATACTGCCTTTGGTTTGTTATGATTTGCGCTTTCCTGTTTGGTCGAGAAACCGCCAAGATTATGATCTTATGGTCAACGTTGCTAATTGGCCTGCTCCACGTCGTCATATATGGGATACCTTATTAAAAGCCAGGGCAATGGAAAATCAAAGTTTTGTCGTTGGAGTTAATCGTATCGGACCAGATGGTAACGATATGCCTCACTCTGGTGGCACAACTTTCATTAATTTTGATGGTGAAAACATACTTTCTGCCACTGATCACCAACAACAAATCATCACAACCCAACTCGACTTCAGCAAACTTGATAAATTTAAAAATCAATTCCCCGCCTTTTTAGATGCAGATAAATTTGAGTTGTATTAAAAACCAGTCGATTTATTCTCGTAACCCAAAGCCGTTTATTGTTATAAACAAGACAAACCTAAAACAACATTATAAGTGGTTAAGTTGTTTTAGGTTTTTATACATTTTGATCATCTAACCTGAATTACTAGCAAACCAGCTCATTTAATTCACTTTTCTTTGAATTAACTGAATAAAATATATACTCTTTATGGCTAATTAAAGTTCGCCTATAAAACAAATTATAATAATTAAGCGTTTTTATAACTGGAGCATATAAGTAAATGAAGCGACTACTCGCGTTATTCCTCATCTCTGGCAGTTGTCTTGGTCAAGACTATATTAACCAATACACCAGCCATGCAGAAATGTTAAAACAATTAAAACAACTGGGTGTTCAAACTCAGCAAATTGGTACTTCACGATCAGGAAAGTCAATAATCGTGGCTCAATTTGGTGATAAAAGCTCACCAGCAATTTTGGTTACTGGCAACGTTGATGGCGATTATTTAGTCGGTACTGAACTTGCGATGCGCCTAATCGAGGATCTAAAGTCAGGTAAAGTCACCCGAAATGGTAAAAGTATATTTATCGTACCTATGCCAAACCCTGATGCAACAAGTTTTATACTGGGTAAAAATGGTTATTCAACGACCTTTAATCACTTAAAAACAGATGACGATAACGACCTAAAAATAAATGAAGACGGTCCTAATGATCTCAACAACGATGGTTTTATTTCTCAGTTAAGGATCTCAGACAGTTCTGGCCCATACAAAGCTAGTGAACAAGATGCCAGTTTATTAGTAAAAGTTGATCGCCTCAAAAACGAAGCAGGTCAATACCGTTTACTCAATGAAGGAAAAGATGACGACGGTGATGGTAAATTAGATGAAGATGGCTATGGCGGAACAGCAATAAATAAAAACTTTACCTATAACTATGACTATTTTGGTATTGGCTCTGGTGTTAATCAAGCATCTGAACCTGAAACGCGTGCCTTAATAGATTTTGTTATCGATCATCAAAATATTTTAATGACCGTTAATTTTTCTAAATACGACAACCTCCATGAAAACTGGTCGGCTAATAAAGTACTGGTAAGTGAATATAAACGTCCACTGGAAGCCTTTGATAAAATGCCTAAAGAAGATGTTGACGGTTATAAATTATTTACTCACCTATGGCAGCAAGCCCATAAAGACTGGCAGGTAAAAGCAGAAAACCGTGGTCGAGGTACTTTTCACGACTGGGCCTATTTTCACGGTGGTCGTTGGTCAATAGCCACCAATGGCTGGAATTTTAAGCAAATAACCATTGCCCAATCAGCTGACGTAGAAAAAAACAAAGAGGCTGATGTTGAAAAAAACAAAAACACATCAGCAAGCGAAGATACCAAAGAAGCTCGTTTGGTTACTAACGCCAAGGAAAAAAATCTACAAGGGGCGATTATACCGTGGACAAATATTTCACACCCAGACTTTGTAAATGAAAAGGTGGAAGTGGGTGGTTTTCGACTTGCCTATTTAAATAATCCTGATATTAGCGTATTTGCTGAAACTAAAAGTTCGGAATATATTACTTCCTTAACCACACTTTTTCCTGAGCTTAACGTGAGCCAGAGCGTAAAAAAAATAGGTAAAGATCTTTATCGAGTGACCTTAAAAATAAAAAACATCGGTAAACTTCCAACACAAAGCGCCATGGGTAAACTCACCCGTTGGATGCTTCCCGTAAGAGTTCAGTGGAATTTACCCAAAGAACAATTTATTGGTGGTAGCAAGCGGACATTATTAGCGCCTATCGCCGCTCATGGCGGTCAACAAGAAATCAAGTGGCTGATCAATACCAAAGGCTTCAATGATGCCTCATTTGAAGTATCTTCACCTGTCATCGATGCGGTGACACAAACCGTTAATTTTGGAGCTTAATCATGAAAAAAATATTGCTCACCTGCATTTTAACGGCCACAGCTTTGTTAACTATAACGGCACAAGCCGCAGACAAACTCACTGGATTACAGGCATTAGGTGCGCCTTTAGACCCAAAAGTAGATATTCGCTGGAATCGTTTTTATGACTCAGAAAGTACTATAACGATACTCAAAAAAATAAATAAAGCTTACCCTAAACTTACTCGACTGGAATCTATTGGTCAGTCTTACGAAGGTCGTGATATTTTTGTTATTAAAATTACCAATTATAACAACGGTGATGATACGACAAAACCGGCGATGTATATTGATGGCAATATTCACTCTAATGAGATTCAAGGTACAGAGGTTTCTCTTTATACCGCTTGGTATTTAACTGAAAGCTACGGAAAAGTGAAGTGGATCACCGAGCTACTTAACGATAAAGCTTTCTATATTGTCCCTACAATTAATCCTGACGGGCGTGACTGGTTTATGAAGCAGGCTAATACTGCGCACTCTCCTCGTTCGGGCATGGTACCTACTGACAACGATCTTGACGGTGAAATCGATGAAGATGGTCCAGAAGATCTCAATAATGATGGCCATATTACTCGCATGCGCATTAAAGATAAGGTACGTGGTACTCATAAAGAAGACGAGAAATACCCAGGTTTAATGGTACCTGTTGCAGAAGGTCAAACTGGCGATTACCGCATGTTAGGAGCTGAAGGATACGACAACGATGGTGACGGTCTTGTCAACGAAGATGGTAAAGGGGTTTACGAATATGATCCTAATCGTGATTGGGCCCATGAATGGGAGCCAGCTTATATTCAAAGAGGTGCACGCCGTTACCCTTTTTCATTAAAAGAAACCAGTGCAGTGGCTAAATTTGTTAAAGCTCATCGTAATATTGCTGCCGCGCAAAGTTACCATAATACCGGTGGTATGATTTTACGTGGTCCGGGTAAAGCCAATAACAAATATACCCGTTCTGATATTAGCGTCTATGATTTTATCGCCAACCAAGGTGAGCAAATACTACCCAATTATCGCTACCTCGTCGCTTGGAAAGATCTTTATCAAGTCTACGGTGGTGAATTTGATTGGTTTTATGGCAACAACGGTATTATGGCATTTACGAATGAACTTTGGACATCGGCTAATATGTTTCGCCCAAACGATAAAACAAGCGATAAATTAGGCAATCAAAATCACAATTTCAACAAGCATATTTTATTTGGTGATGCTTTTGTTCCTTGGACTAAAGTAAAGCATCCAATTTATGGCGATATAGAAGTTGGCGGTTTTAAGAAGAATTTTGGTAGAACGCCCCCTTCTTTCCTATTAGAAGAAGAAGCACACCGAAATATGGCCTTTACCTTATTTCACGCCTACCATATGCCACAGTTAGAAGTAACTCGTTCATCAACGCGCAAGCTCAGTAATGGTTTGTATGAAATAACGGTTAATATTGCTAATGAGCGAGCAATTCCGACAAGATTATCACAAGACATTAATAATAATTTGTCGTTTGAAGACCGCATATCGATTCTCTCGGATGACTTTTCAATATTAAGTGGGTTAACCGTTATTAGCGAAGGTGCCAACACACATACTGACCACGACTTAAACCCAGCAACGATTAAGGTCGCCACGCTTGCGGGTCACTCAACAACCATAGTGAAATGGATTGTCGATGGCAAAGGGACTTATAAAGTGACAGTAGACTCAGAAAAAGGCGGCAAGCACAGTAAAACGTTTAAGTTTTAACAAAGAATATAAAGGTAATATTCTGCTAATAACATAGTAATGTAAAACCGGCCTCTGTCGGTTTTTTATTAGCCGTTATTTAACACTTCTCCCCTCTAGTGAAGTGCTAAAAATATTATAATACGCCTTACATACGAAACAGCATTGTTGGCATCAAAGCTTAGTCATCTTAAGCTGCTGACTTAATGATTGATCAGTTAATAAAAATTATTATTTCTTAGTCGTTAATACCTGATAATATTTGATAACTTAGTCTATTTTCAAAAAATTAAAATAAAATAAGAAGTCTTTTATGAATAATATGAAAAACATCATCACCAGTCTTTTGTTAATAATGATACTGGCCGCATGTTGCGGAATAGATCCCGCATTAAACACTATTGATAGATTTATTACTAAACAAGCGGTTGATAAAACAAACCCTGCTTGGAAAACGACGTTAAGTAAACCGCCATTACTGACCTTCACCCAAGGGAAAGATTACTTTTGGGAGCTGCAAACAAACCAAGGTAATCTGACCATCAAGCTATTCACTGACTCTGCGCCTATGCATGCTTCTAGTACTATTTACTTAACTAAATTGGGTTTCTATGATGAGCTAAATTTTCATCGTGTTATTCCTGGCTTTATGGCACAAGGTGGCGATCCATTGGGTAATGGCACGGGCAACCCAGGTTATAAATACGATGGCGAATTTAATAGTGACATAGGCCACAGTGAACCGGGTATGTTAAGTATGGCAAATTCAGGTCCAAGCACTGATGGCAGTCAATTTTTCATTACTTTTAACGCGACACCTCATTTAGACGGTAATCATACTGTTTTTGGTAAAGTAGTGACTGATGTAGAAGATAGCTTAACTAAAATTGAAGCCTTAGGTAGCCGAAGAGGTAAAACTAGAGAAGCGGTCAACATCATTAAAGCGTCAATCCGTATCGCCGACAAAGAATAACTTAATATTAATTCTTGCTGATCACATCAGATTGACCGGTGAGTAATAATCGCTTATTGGTGTTATCGGCAGATCAAAAAATTAATGTTCAAGATATGCATTCACGCTTAAAAGCCATGAATAAAACAGTCTTCACCTTGATATAAGTAAACATTATTATGTCTCAAGAAAAATAACTCACCTTTACTAAATGGCTATTATTTATTAACAAATTAAGATAGCCATTAACGTTTCTTTCTGACCATTTATTGTTCTACATCATATTTTTATTAAAGTTGAGTACTATAATATTTTTTACAATGTATTAACGTAAAGAAAGGTCACTAATGAAAGCAGCTGTTATTCATCAATTCAAAGACAAGCTCGAGATTAAACAACTTGATAAGCCTACAATTTCGAGTCATGAAGTTTTAGTAAAGGTTCATGCTTGTGGTGTATGTCATACCGACTTACATGCGTGTCATGGTGACTGGCCAGTAAAACCTAAGATGCCACTTGTTCCAGGCCATGAAGGTGTTGGAGAAATCGTTGAAGTAGGCGAGCAAGTTAAGCACCTTAATCTTGGTGACCGTGTAGGTATTCCATGGTTATATAGTGCTTGTGGATATTGTGATTACTGCTTATCTGGTAATGAAAACCTCTGTTTGTTACAGCAAAATGCAGGGTACTCTGTTGATGGGAGTTATGCTGAATACTGTAAAGCAGATGGCAACTATGTTGTAAAAATACCAGACGAGATTAGCTATGTAGATGCTGCCCCCTTGTTTTGCGCAGGTGTTACAACTTATAAAGCATTAAAAGTATCTACGGCTAAACCAGGTGAATGGGTAGCTATTTTTGGTATTGGTGGCTTAGGGCATTTAGCTGTGCAATATGCTGTAGCAATGGGCTTAAATGTCATCGCTATTGATACTGGCACTGAAAAATTGAAATTGGCTAAAGATTTGGGTGCCTCTTTTTGTTTAGATTTCAAGTGTGATGATGTTGTAGCAAGAGTTTTAGCTGAAACAGGCGGCGTTCATGCCAGTATTTGTACCGCTGTTAGTAAAAGTGGCTTTGAACAAAGTTACCAAGTTATTCGTCGTGGGGGTAAGTGTGTACTAGTTGGCTTACCCGCCGAAGATATGCCGTTACCTATATTTGATACTGTTTTAAATGGTGTTAGCGTTGTCGGCTCTATTGTGGGTACGCGTAAAGATTTAGTTGAATGCTTAGATTTTGCCGCTAGAGGAAAAGTTAAAGCGATCACCATTGAAAAGTCACTAGAAGATATTAATGATATCTTTGAAGATATGATCAACGGCGAAATTACCGGTCGAGTGGTTATGAAGTTTTAATCATTTCTATCTAGCTATTGGCATTTGCAACTAACGCAGCAATATCTTTGGTAATTTGAGTTGGAAAATTACAATCACCGTTTATTAGCCCAATAACCGATATATCTAAACTCGATGCATAAAGCACAATTAATCGTTATTAATAAATAAAAAAACCGGCAGATGCCTAATGCCGATCAGTTAAGCAATTTATAGCTTGATTAATTTGCTAATGAGATCAAAATCCAGTGATTGATATCACTGGATTTTTTTTATGCAACTTTCTACCGCGCTTTCTTTAGTTAATTCAAAT
>NZ_JACGVV010000105.1:0-474 GCF_014077405.1 Colwellia sp. BRX10-9
GGCGTTATGTGGCAAGGAGGCATCCGTGGGAATTGAGCAATTAAATGGGTTTCAACTTGAGGCAGTTCATTTTGGCACTGCATTCTACAATTTAGTATTTGATGGAGAGAAAGATGGTAAAGCCACTACTTTTCATGTTGGTACAAATTATTATATTTCGAAATCTATCGACCATCTAGAAGATTTATCTGAAAATATTTCTGTCCTATTGTGGGGATTTTTAGGTGAGACTATTCAAGTGACAAAGATAGTTGAAAAGGAAAACTTTAGAGCCATCGAGTTTATCTTTAGCAATAGAAAAAATTTTATTGTTTGGCAAGAATCAGATGCAATAGATAATCTGGTAATTGTTACAAATCCAAACTCAAAAGAATGGTTTGTTGAGCTGTAGATAGTTGCCACATAACAAGCTATTCAAACGGACGCTAAACAGTTGGCTAGCTTCGTTCCTCGCAATTTTAGCCAACAATTTTT
>NZ_JACGVV010000003.1:0-198133 GCF_014077405.1 Colwellia sp. BRX10-9
ATGGTACTGATGGTACTGATGGTACTGATGGCGCTAACGGGAGTGATGGGGCTAATGGGCAAAACCTGACAGCTGCAGCAAAACTAACCCGCTTAGCAACCGTGCCAGTAGGTGCAGAAATTACGGGTATGTTTTTAACGGATAACGATGAACTTTTCTTTAATGTACAACACCCTTCAGATCTGTCAGGTAACGAAACACCAGCAAAAGTTGGCGTAGTAACGGGATTTGACTGGGGTACGCTTGACCCTATGACTGAGAGTTTATCGGTGCCAACAACCGATACAGAAAAAATGGCAGTACGGGTCGTTGCCGGAACCTACCAAGTTTTGGGGCAAGCGGGTGATACCTTGAATAACCAATTACCTCATGGTTTAGGCGCGATTGCTAGTGCTGATCAAGCCACTAAGATTAAGCAATCTCAAGATCCTGATTTTAATGCCTTCGTTCCAACTTCTGCCAGTGGTGACACAGGTTTTTTATTCACCGCATGGGAAGATCGCCCAGGTGCAATGAGCCGTATAGAACTATCTAAAGAAGACAGTGGAACTTGGACAATAGGTGATGCGATTAACGTTGATTTTTCAGCGGTATTAGGCACAATCATTAATTGTTTTGGTACGCTATCACCATGGAATACCCCTTTAACGTCAGAAGAAAACTACGAAGCTGAAAATACCGAGCAATGGAATAACACCGCTTACTTAGATGGCTATCCTAGCTACCCAGATGTTAAAAACTTACAAACCTATTTAGCAAGTTCAACATTACCCAACCCCTATGATTACGGCTATATAGTTGAAATTACAGACCCAACTTCAACGAGCCCAACGCCAGTAAAGCATTTTACCTTAGGTCGTGTTGCCCATGAAAATTCGGTGGTAATGCCTGATTGGAAAACAGTTTACACCACTGATGATGGTTCAAATAAAGGCTTTTATAAATTTGTTGCCACTAACGCAGGCGATTTAAGCGCCGGCACTTTATATGCCGCTAAATTAACGCAAGACGCAACAAGTGCGCCAGCAAAAGCCGGCTTTGATATTCAGTGGATTGAGTTAGGTAGCAGTAATAATACCGAAATAAAAACCTGGATAAATTCATATAACGGTATTACTGAAGCTGATTATATTGAAGGTGAAACCAGCTATATCACTCAAACAGAAATAGATGATTGGGCAATAAATGGAGCTGGCGACGACCGTTACGCATTTTTAGAAACGTTACGAGCAGCTAAAGCCAAAGGCGCGACCACTGAATTTCGTAAAATGGAAGGTGTGGTGATTAATTATGATGGTGTTGCCAGTGGTGCCGTACCTTACATGTATGTTGCTATGTCTTCAGTTGGAAAAGGTATGGTTGATAATGAAGGTGATATTCAGCTTGATTCATCAGCTTACTGTGGCGCGGTATATCGCTTTGGTGTCCAAACAGATTTTAACGTTAATCGCATGGAACCAGTCGTTGTCGGTGGCGCTTATAATTCAGATGGCGATGCCAATGGCAACAAATGCGATGTTAATGGTATATCCAACCCTGATAATTTAGCGGTGATGGATGATGGTCGTGTTTTAATTGGTGAAGACACCAGTAAGCATGTTAACAACGCCCTGTGGATTTATAACCCAAAAGGTGAATAACCTTTAAAAATTTAGCGTTAATATTGATAAAGCCCAGCATGTCTGGGCTTTTTTTTACATAAAAATGATACAAATATAAGGCGGTTTGCCGCTCGGTAGCAAGCGTTAGGGGTTGGTTTAATTTCAGCATTAAGAAATGACTTAGCAATACAAAACACTCACTAAATATTGACTAAACCATAGCAAGTAAATGCTAAGTAAATGCCATGGCAACTTAGCGTAAACAGCAGTATTTTTAGGCAACTATATATATTATACCGTATATTTTATATCTTATTTGACCAGGAAATACATTCTATGGTGGTATTGTACTATAGCGACATTTATAATTAGGCAAATCAGAATTAAACAAACAAATTCTATTGTAACTATCGCTATATAGCACCAAGCTGTTATGTAGTCATTTTGAGGAAGAGTATATGCTTTTTAATGGTTCGTTTAGCACAGACTGCCCAATTCGTCAGAAAATCCGTGAATTTTATCGTATTGATGAAAATATAGCAGTAGATCATATTCTACCTGTGGCAGAAGTTAATGTTAGTGCTAGAAGTAGAGCTTGGGAAAGAGCTCGCAAAATGGTTTTACAAATTCGTGAAGACCAATCTGGGAATGGCGCAATTGATTCCCTATTAAAAGAGTACTCACTCTCCAGTGAAGAAGGTGTGGTATTGATGTGTTTGGCAGAAGCCTTATTACGTGTGCCAGACAAACATACTCAAGATGCCTTAATTCGTGACAAAATTTCTCAAGGCCAGTGGAGCAGTCATTTAGGCAGCAGTGATTCACTGTTTGTTAATGCTTCATCATGGGGCTTATTAATTACCGGCACTATGGTTAATTATGCCGATAAACGTAAAAAAGACAGCTTTGGTTTATTGAAAAAAGTCATTGGTCGCTTAGGCGAGCCAGTTATTCGTAAATCAATGAACTACGCCATGAAAATAATGGGTAAGCAGTTTGTAATGGGCGAAACTATTCAAGCGGCAACAGCGCGTGCTGCCACTAAAGAACAGCAAGGTTATGTCTATTCCTACGATATGCTCGGTGAAGGTGCTCGCACCATGGCGGATGCTGATCGTTACTTTAAATCTTATCAAGTTGCAATCGATGCCATCGGCGCTGTTGCTCGCGCCTCAGGTAAAAATGATCCTCGCCGAGTGCCCGGTATATCGGTTAAGCTTTCAGCCATTCATCCTCGCTACGAGTTTACCCACAAAGCCCGCGTTATGGCCGAAATTGTGCCAAAACTTAAAGCACTTTGCTTACAAGCAAAAAGTTATAACATTGGCTTAACCGTTGATGCCGAAGAGTCTGAACGCTTAGATATATCACTTGATATTATTGAAGCGGTTTTTAGCGATAGCGAGTTAGGCGATTGGACAGGTTTTGGCATGGCTTTACAAGCTTATCAAAAACGTGCGCTTTTTGTCGTCGATTGGTTACGTGATTTAACCCTACGTGCTAACCGAAAAATGATGATCCGTTTGGTTAAAGGCGCTTATTGGGATACTGAAATTAAGAATGCTCAAAAAGATGGTCTTCAGCATTTCCCTGTTTTCACGCGTAAGTCTTCTACCGATGTTTCTTACCACGCCTGTGCTAATAAATTACTGGAATATAGAGATAGTATCTATCCACAGTTTGCTACGCATAATGCTTACACAGCGGCAACCATTGTTGAGCTAGCTGGCGATGATAAAGAAGGTTTTGAGTTTCAATGTTTACATGGCATGGGCGATTCTTTATATGACCAAATTGTCTCAAGTGAAAATATTCAATGTCGAATTTACGCTCCTGTTGGTCATCATGAAGAGTTATTAGCTTACTTAGTGCGTCGTTTATTAGAAAACGGCGCTAACTCTTCTTTTGTTAATGCTATCGTTGATGAGTCTCAGCCAGTCGAGTCTTTATTGGGCGATCCCGTTGAAAAAACCCAGCGTTTAAAAGATAAATATAACCACCAAATAGTTAAACCTATCGCCTTGTATCATGATGCGAAAGGTCTGGGCCGTGATAATTCTAAAGGGCTAGACTTAACCGATATTAATGCTATAGCGCCGTTAAAATTGTCATTAGATAACTGGTTTGCCGATCATCACATCAATGAAAATGATGTGCCTTCAGGCTCGGTAGCGGTTAAAAACCCCGCCAACCATAGTGAAGTCATAGGTTTCCATCAACACCACACTAAAGATGACATGCTGGCAATGATCGACACCGCACAAGCAACATTTGCTTCGTGGTCGAAAACACCGGTATCTGAACGTGCCGATTTGTTATGTCGCGTTGCCGATATTCTTGAACGCCATATGGACGAACTTATCGCCTTATGTATTAAAGAAGCGGGTAAAATTGCGCAAGATGGTATTGATGAAGTCAGAGAAGCCGTCGATTTTTGTCGTTATTATGCTAACCAAGCGATTGAACTCGAAGAAGATGAACGCTTAGAAGCTCGTGGTGTTGTACTATGTATCAGCCCATGGAATTTTCCATTAGCGATATTTTTAGGGCAAGTTGCTGCGGCAATCGCTACCGGTAATACCGTATTAGCAAAACCTGCTGAACAAACAAGTTTAATTGCCTTGCGCACCATTGAACTAATGGAGTCGGTTGGACTACCTGAAGGTGTTGTTCAAGCGGTTATTGCTCGCGGAAGCGAAGTGGGCAGTGTTATTGTGCCTGACGCTCGTATTCAAACTGTTATGTTTACAGGTTCCACTGAAACCGGCACAATAATTTCACAAACGTTGGCTGATAGAGGTGGCGATCAAGTCCCTTTCATCGCTGAAACCGGTGGACAAAATTGTATGATAGTTGACTCAACAGCCTTGCCTGAGCAGGTTGTTGACGATGTTATTTCTTCAGGATTTCAATCGGCAGGTCAGCGTTGTTCTGCGCTTCGCGTATTATTTTTACAAGAAGACATCGCTGATAATGTCATTACTATGCTTAAGGGTGCCTTAGCAGAATTGCATGTCGGTAACCCAGAATATTTAAGCACAGATATCGGCCCAGTAATTGATGACAAAGCCCTCAGCGCGCTCAATGCACACAGTGACTATATGCAAACCCATGGTCAATTGTTATATCAGTGTGAGATATCAGCTGAAGTGGCAGGTAACGAGCATTTCTTTTTTGCGCCTCGTCTTTATGAAATTAAAGATATTAGCGTCCTTAAAAAAGAAGTCTTTGGCCCTTGTGTGCACATTGTACGTTTTAAAGGCAATGAAATAGAAGCGGTTATCGATAAAATTAATGGTACAGGTTTTGGTTTAACTATGGGTATTCATACGCGTATTGAACACCGTGCCTTAGATTTAGCTAAGCTGTCACGCGCAGGTAATGTTTATATTAACCGTAATATGATTGGCGCCATTGTTGGCGTACAACCTTTTGGTGGTCGTGGTCTTTCAGGTACGGGACCAAAAGCAGGTGGACCCAATTACTTAACACGTTTAGTTATTGAAAAAGCTACGCCAGATGCCGAACAATTTAACTTGCTACCTTCGCAGGTAGAAGCCTTAGACGGTGATGCAGAATCAGATAAAGCCTCAACTTTGTTTATGGACAAAGCAAATGCAGCAGAAAAAGGCTGGCGCTTAACTGAGTTAAATACCCGTCTTTCTTGTGTTCGTCAGCTGTTAGCCAAAATTGCGCATATTGATATTGTTGATGATTTAGCCGACGATTTAAATCTGACCTTAAAAGGCGCTCGTTCGCAGTTGATTGATATTGAAAAGCGTTTGAAAAAGCCAACATTCTTACCAGGACCAACGGGTGAGTCTAATGTGTTGTATTTGGAAAACCGCGGTAATATTATTTGTTTTGCCGATGCGACAGTGAGCTTTCACTTCTGGGTACTATCTATTGTAACGGCGTTGGCTACCGGTAATACCGTTGTTAGTGTTGTTTCTGATTTGTATTATGATGAAGCCATCGCCTTTAGAGACAAGTTCCTCTCAACGGGTGCTGATGAAGGTGTTTTTCAGGTTGCACGTTTACGCCACTTATCAACGATGTTAGCGCACCCTGCCTTGTCAGGTGTTGTGGTCGACAGTCATTGTGATCGTAAGCACTTTATCAGTGAAAAATTAGCTGAACGTCAAGGGGCGATATTGCCAGTGATCAGTTCAGAATATTTCGATAATTTGATCCAGCGTCTATTAACCGAGAAAACGATTAGTATTGATACGACGGCATCAGGTGGTAATACATCGCTGATGACCTTAGTTGAAGAAGATTAACAACTGATTGTCTAAAAAGTATGACCCGTTATGGGTCATTACTTACAAATCAAACGAAAAAGGGCATCATAAGATGCCCTTTTTATTGATATTTTTTTATATAGCTGTGATCAACGTTGTTTATATTGCGTTGGGCAGTATCCTCTCGATACGTCAGGACTTCTTAATTTTACATGCTTGGTTGAGCGTCCACTTACTCTTTCCCGCCATAATCTAAAACTTCTAGGTTTTAAGTGACTACGCATAAACTTAATAACATCAGGCTCTTGCAAACTAAACTGATGTTCTATTGCTTCAAATGGTGTTCTATCTTCCCAAGCCATTTCTATAATTCTTGACTCTTCATCCATAGAAAATTGCATAAAAGGATCCTAAAGGTAGTAAATAAACATAATCGTTATACGCGCCACTGATAAATAAAGACCATTAGCGCCTAACTTTTATCCATTAACTGAAGGTCTGCCTATCTAGCCAGCGCTAACTCATGAGCCTATAAATCATCTAGATTATTCAATAACTGTGTTGCGTGCTCTCTAATTTCAATTTTTTTCGCAGGCTCCATTTTATCCCAGTTACGAATAGGGAAACTCATTCTATGATTGCCAGCAAACTTATCATAATTTTGATCAATAAAATTCCAATACAAACTGTTTAATGGGCAGGCATTAGCGCCCACTTTTTCTTTAACGTTGTAATGGCAACCTTTGCAATAATCACTCATTTTATTGACATAATTACCACTAGCCGCATAAGGTTTTGTAGCTATCCAACCACCGTCAGCAAAAAGTGCCATGCTGCGGGTATTCGGTAATTCTACCCATTCAATCGCGTCAATGTAGATACCTAAATACCAATCATCGACTTGGCTAGGCGTTATGCCAGCCAGTAAAGCAAAGTTTCCGGTGATCATCAATCGTTGAATATGATGAGCATAGGCATGTTTGAGTGATTGCGAGATAGCACTTCTTAAGCACTGCATTTTAGTATTAGCATTCCAGAAGAAAGCGGGTAAATCACGCTTTGCCTCTAAAAAATTCTGCTCGGCATAATTAGGCATATTAGCCCAATACATACCTCTAACATATTCTCGCCAGCCTAATATTTGCCTAACAAAACCTTCGATTTGCGCTAAGGTTATCTTACCTGCTGATGCTTGATAGGCAGCCAGAGCGGTTTCAATGACCTCAAGCGGATTAAGCATTTTACAGTTCAATGAAAAACTCAGCCGCGAGTGGTACAAACTCCAAGCATAAGGTGAGGCTACAGTCATCGCATCTTGAAAATTACCAAAGTTTTCTAACTGATGTTCGCAAAAGAACGTTAATAATTCTAGCGATTGTTGGCGATTAATAGGATAAGCAACATGCTCAGATTCACGCCCTATCGTGTCAATCTTATGATGTTTTATCCGTTGTAAATAATCACTTGCTGGGTTGTCAAAGACCAGTGGTTTAGGAATAAATTTAAGATCGGTTTTTTTAAAGGATTGACGATTATTCGCATCAAAATTCCAAGCATCACCTTCAGGCTTGGCGCCATTCATTAAAATAGCAAAGCGCTTGCGCATAAAACGATAAAAATTTTCCATTCTTACGTGGGTAGCGGCTTTAAAATGATCAGCGAGTTCATCAAAGGGTAATAAAAAGTGTTCACTGTCAACTTCATAGACAGGTACCGATAATTGAGCTGACATCTCGCTTAATTGCGCGCGCAATCGATATTCATCAGGACGCATAAAACTAAAATCTTCACTGGCATAAGTGGTCACTAATGTGGCGATCAAAGCAGGTAAATCTTGATATTTTGCTGTTTCATCTAAGGTTAAATAGCAAACCTGATGCCCTTTACTCTCCAGAGTTTGAGCAAAATTATCCATAGCAGCAAAAAACGCTGTTATCTTCTGACTGTGGTGCTTAGTATAATTAGCTTCTTGATAAAGCTCTGCGATGACATATACCACATCGCTATCGACCCGTTCAAACCAGCTGTGCATAACATTAAGTTGATCGCCTAATATTAGCCTAAGATGTTTCGCCTTCATTAATTTACCTTACTTTACATTTAACTTTGAATTGATCTATACATAATTATTTTAGCTGATGCTGGCATTTTTACTACGTCGGCAACGCTCAGAGCAATAGCGGACATCTTCCCAACACGCTTGCCATTTTTTACGCCAAAAGAAATTCTTTTTACAAGTCTGGCAATTTTTCTCGGGTAACGTTAATTTTTTATGCATGATAACTTAATCACTTTCTGCAATTTTTAACTGTTGAGGTTTTTTAGCTTTGGATATTTTTTTATTACCTCTAACATGTTTAGCTACAATACGTTGCCCTTCTTTTTTAGTGGTAAATCGTTGACGAAAGCCCCACAGTAAATCGCGAGCAATCTTGCCTGTTTCGTTAATATCAACCATAGGAGATGGATAATCATCACCTAATTGGCATTGATAAAGCTGTTGTTCCATGGGTGACAATAACCAGGGTGTATGAATAACTTCATTGGGTAACTCAACTAATTCAGGTAACCATTTTCTCAGGAATTCACCATGACTATCTTTCTCTAATGATTGCTTAACCGGGTTATAAACCCTTATGATATTAGTACCAGTAACACCAGACTGCATTTGAAATTGTGGGTAATGAATGCCAGGTTCAAAATCAAGAAATAATTGTGCTAAATGGGTAACGCCTAATCGCCAATCCACCAGTAAATGATGGCATAAAAAACTCACTAGCATCGCCCGCATACGAAAATTTATATAGCCAGTTTGCTCTAAACAACGCATACAAGCGTCAATTAATGGATAACCTGTTTGCGCAGTTTTCCATTTATCTAGTCGTTCTTCAACACTCAGTCCACAATGAATATCTGGATACATTAAGTCATTATAGGCTTTATTCACGGGTCGCCATTGCATTTGATGTTCACTTTCAAATTTTTGAATAAAGTGACAATGCCAATGTAGCCGAGAAGCCAGCGCGTCTATTGGTCGTTTCCAACCCCGCTCTGATCTTGTTATCAAAATAGTTTGATAGA
This sequence comes from Colwellia sp. BRX10-9, assembly GCF_014077405.1. NCBI lineage: Bacteria > Pseudomonadati > Pseudomonadota > Gammaproteobacteria > Alteromonadales > Colwelliaceae > Colwellia > Colwellia sp. BRX10-9. Next base: position 8,927 of record NZ_JACGVV010000003.1, read on the forward strand.
ACTCTCTTAAACTTATATTGCCCCAGGCTAGATAAGGTGACAACCGAGAGCAACTTTTACGACTTGCTTGCGGTTTAGATATATCAAAATGATACCCCTTACCACGACCCTTTAAGAAGGATTGCAGGGTTCTTTGCGCCCAAAGCTCACCACCTTTAAGCATAAAGTCATCCGTTATTGACCATGATATTGGAAAACTGCAGACAAATAGCTTATCTATTAATGTGCAACTCGCTAGAACATCATCCGATAATTTGGCTTGTTCCAGCGGGGCTTTCATCACTTGGCGCCAGTGTTTGTCCCAATCAATTCTATTTTTTTTGCCACGACTTACTGCACCAAATTGACTCTCACTCCAAACTATATCTTGTGCTTGGCACCACTGTTGTACCGATTTATCTCTCTCAAAGGTCGATAATAAACCCACTTCTTCGTGGCTAAACAACCCGCTTATTTTAAAGACGTTATTGATTTCAATTAAGCCCGCTATTGCATCACCAAAATACAAATATACACGTGAATTAAAAGCGGCTAGCTGACTATTCATATCAGCAATAGATTGCCAAACAAAACGCCAATGCCGCTCATCATAATGAGGATCATTTATAAGTAGCGGTTCAAAGACGTAGTAAAGCAAGGTTTGACCCGATTTAATCGCTTGCACTAAAGGTTGATGATCACTGAGGCGTAAATCACGTTTCAGCCAAACAACATTTACCGCTGTATTCATCGGTTTTTCTTCAATAAGTGTCTTAGTCATTTAGCGGTTGCACCGGCCAATCAGAAGCGTCGACAGAATCCAGTGGCTTACTCGAATAATCATCTCGGGTAAGCCACTTAGCCTGATAAACCCCATCAGGGTCATAAAGTGCTGTTTGCTTTTCAATATTGAAATGTCTGCCACCTCTAGGGTCAACGCCGACACCCGCAATATACTGCCAATTACCCCAATTAACTCCAGCATCATAATCTATTAGCTGCTCTTCAAACCAAGCCGCGCCAAATCGCCAATCAACACTGAGTTCGTTAACCAAACAACTGGCTACAATTTGACGGGCTCGATTACTTATATAACCTGTGGTCATTAATTCATTCATACAGGCATTAACAAGCGGATAAGGAGTTTGACCTAAGCACCATTTATTAAAACGCTCAGGATAAAATGAAGTTAAGGGTGGATGTTCAGCCAAACCTTTAAATTGGTAGGTTTTTGCACCTACTTTAAAATGTAACCACTGGAAGTATTCTCGCCATAATAATTCTAAATATAGACATTGTGTTGAACTATTTTCCCCTTGCTGCTCTTCAAAATCAGTAATGGAGCGGTTTACTTGCCGCGCAGAGATACAACCATAATTTAACCAAGCCGATAACTTACTGCTATTATCCCAGCCGTCTAAATTATTTCTAACCTGTTTATAATCAGCCGGTAAAGCCGATGAAAAGTAACGACTAAGCTGCTTTAAACCGGCAGTTTCACCGCCCTCAAAATTATAACCACACTTTGCCCTTTGATAAGGTGTGTTAGGTAACCACGATGGCCTAAAAATTGTTGGTGAAGGCATATTAGCAAACATACTGGGCAAAGATTGAGTGCTGGGTGTAACATCAGCGATGCTAATATCAGCCATCACCTTTCTAAACTTAGAATAACTTATTGGGAGTTGCTCAAGTTCAAAGGGTAAAACGTGATGTGGGAATAACGTAAATTGATCGACCTGATGAATATCCGCTTCGGGCAAACGCCGACCGAGCTCATCGATCAAACTGTTTTCATATGTGCCAGGAAGACGTGTGGTAATAACATCGGTAATATCATATTTTTCACAGAGCGCGGTTAAACTCGATAATGTGTCCCCGTAAACAATGTAAAGTTGTTGATCTAATGCTAATAAACTTTGATTAAAATCACTCAAACACCCCTGTAAAAAGTGCCAGCGTTTATCACCCAAAGGTTTAGATTGATAGTTCTTTGGCTCGAACCACTTTTTATCAACGACATAAACACAAAGTAATTGTTCGCTTTGGCTGGCTAAGTTAAGTGCAATGTTGTCATTGAGACGAAGATCGTTAGTCACCCAGTATAAGGAACGTTTCATAGATATAATTCGAAGATTCAAAAAAATTATATACGAATTAACTTAGCGATTAGATCAACATCGTTAAGTTATTATATGCGGGTGTAACTCGATGTAGTCAGGCAGTTAATCGCCCACTAATTGATAAAAGCAGGTTTTACAGAAAATCATAGTTGAGTCGGTTAGCTGAGGCTAATACTTAATAGGTAAGAATGACGAGTGTATTTAAGTGATAAAAAAAAACCTCTGCATTGCTGCAGAGGTCATTTAATCAATTAATCATCTTGAACAGGTTCATCCCAAGAAAGATGATGTTCACTTAAGACGACCAAGTTTTCACTATTGATCAATCGTTGTGAAGCGCTATACCCAAGGATATTTTGCACTGTTTCGTCTGGACGACTAGCAATAATGGCTGTTTCATCCGATGAGAAGTTACACAAACCACGTGCTATTTCTTCACCTTTTTCGTCGTAGACGTGAAGCACATCTGCGCGCTCGAAGTTGCCATGTATTGAAACAACATCGTGACAGGTAAATCCTTCGTCACCGCCAAATAATGCATCAGCAACTTCTTGTTTTATCACTAAACTACCGGCCATTTGTAAACGGTCAGTTAGCCAGATGTTCCATGCAGATGAAGGTGATGAGTGAGCAATACACTTAGTGTGTCTGCGATCACCTTGCAATATTCCGGTAACAGGCGCTTCCATCGTCCCTCTCGAAATAATGGTTGTACAACCAGCATTTTGCGCCATATTGGCCGCTTGTAGTTTAGTTAGCATGCCACCGGTACCTAAAGAGCTGGTGCCGCTTGCCGCTTCCATATAACTACTAACATCTTCGATAGAATCGACAAAAATTGCGCCTTCTTCTGAAGGGTCTCGGTCATACACGCCATCGATACAGGTAAGAATAAACAAATACTCTGCGCCAATCATTTGTGCGACTTTAGCAGCAAGTCTGTCATTATCTCCGACACGAATTTCTTCTGTAGTCACCGTATCATTTTCGTTGACGATAGGCATTACGCCTTGTTTTATCAGGCGATGAACGGTATTTTTAATATTGAGAAAGCGACGTCTATTTTCTAAATCATCTAAGGTAACTAAAACCTGTGCTATATCAAAACCGTACTCAAGTGCAATTTGCTTGTAGGCATGCATTAAGATGGGTTGTCCACAAGCGGCAGCCGCTTGCTTATCTTGCACACTAGCATTTTCAATAGTGCAACCAACCGTATTTAGACCTAATGCTACTGAACCAGAAGAGGTCAATACAACTTCGTAGCCTTGCTCGCGTAACAAAGATATGTCACTTAGTAGACCATGCATAAAAGCAAAACTAGGTGTTAAATTTTTAACATTTGCTAAGAGACTCGAACCCACTTTAATAACGATACGTGGCTTGTTTCGAGAAGATTTATCAGTTTTTTGTTGTTCAAATGAGGGCAAAATTACTCCGTGCTCTGGTTAATTAAAATAAATAGTAGCGTTGAATCATTCACAAAATTGAATCAACAAATTGCAGCTATTTTCGTGATATTTTATTGTCGTATTAGAATTATTGCTTATTACTGATAACATAAATTTATCTGCGGTTGACCGCGTTAAAAGTAATAGATAAAAAATTGCTGAAACGTTGGTAAAAACGTTAGAATTTGACGGCAATCGACAAATGAGTGCAGATATCATATACTAAAAAAGATAATTTTTCAATTGAACTCAAACTCAACGTTTTGAAAAATATATTATCGGATTTTAAAAAGTTCGTACTGAACACCTGCAAAACGATCTGTATTTCATTCAATGTAAGCTAAAAAACAACAGGAGTTTCATGTCATTACTTATGATTGGTTGTGGTAAAATGGGCGGTTCTTTATTGACTCGTTGGGCAACTTCTACAAATCACACCATCACTATTATTAATCCCTCATTAGTAAAAGCACCGCAGAATGTTATCGTCAGACAAGCCATTGAAGAGCTAGCTGGTCAACGTTTCGACATCATTGTTATTGCGATTAAACCACAGCTTATTGAAAAAATATTACCAAGCTATCGTCGTCATCTTGCTGATTCGGGTTGCATTATTTCTATCGCTGCTGGCTACTCGGTTTCTTCAATAGAGCAACTGATTGGCGAACAAGCTATTGTTCGCGTTATGCCAAATCTACCCGCAAAAATTGGTAGAGGCGTTAGCGGACTTTTCGCAAACTCTCGTTGTAGTGCTGCTCAAATTGAAAACGCTGTAGCGTTAACCAATGCCGTTGGTTATACACACATAACAACCAGCGAAGACGAGCTAGACCGAGTAACAGCAGTCGCTGGAAGTGGTCCTGGTTATGCCTTTGAAATAGCACGTTGTTGGATAGAGTCGGCAATTAAACTCGGCTTTTCGCCGCAAACTGCAAGAGAGTTGGTATTGAATACACTCAGTGGTTCGATGGAGTTGGCCTTAACGAGTAAAGAAGATGCCGAGACTTTGCGAAACTCAGTAACCAGTAAAAATGGTACAACAGCGGCAGGATTAAGTGCGCTTATGCAAGATGAACAGTTAGCGTCTCTATTTGACTCAACTGTTTTATCGGCTTATCAACGTGCGGTAGCCTTGCGCTAACTTTAGTCTAGTCAGCAATGACGCACTCAAACATTTTTGATGAAAACCCTAAATTCTTTAAACTGAACTTTTATTATTGCTTTTGATATTAATATCAGCGATAAAAATAAAAGTTAATATCATTCAAGTAAAAAAGTTGATCAAACAGTTTAGCGTTAAATGAACAAGTAAAAGGATAAAAATTAATGTCAAATACCTCTAAGAATACTGATATAGAAACAATGATCACCACGCTTGGTAAGCAAGCAAAAGCCGCGGCCAAAGTACTTGCCTGTGCAACGACAGAACAAAAAAACAAAGCATTAACTATTGCCGCAAATGCGCTTCGTGAAAATATGGACGCACTGCTAAAAGCAAACGCACTCGATGTTTTAAGCGTTAAAAAAGCCGGTAAAGCCGATTCTTTTGTAGACCGATTAGAGCTTAACCCTGAAAGAGTTGAAGGTATGGCTGTCGCGCTAGAAGACATTGCCAAGCTAGCCGATCCTGTCGGTCGAGTATTAGCTGAATTTGACCGTCCCAATGGTCTTAAAATAACCCGTGTAGCAACACCTATTGGTGTTATTGGGATGATTTATGAATCACGTCCTAATGTTGGCGCAGATGCTGGCGCGTTATGTCTTAAGTCAGGTAATACGGTAATTTTACGTGGCGGCTCTGAAAGCTTAAATTCCACACGTATTATTGTTGAGTGTATGGCAACGGGTTTACGTGCGGCTGGCTTACCGGCTAACTGTATACAACTGGTTGACACCGATGACCGATCTGCCGTTGCCGCTTTACTGCGCTGTGCCGATTATGTTGATTTAGTTATTCCTCGTGGTGGCCGAGGTTTAGTTGAGCTAGTCAGAAACGAAGCTCAAGTACCAACCTTGTTACACTTAGATGGCAATAACCATATTTATGTTGATAAAGACGCTGACTTGACCAAAGCACTCAGTATCATTAAAAATGCAAAATTACGCAGAACCGGTGTTTGTGGTGCAACTGAAAGTTTAGTGTTAGACCAAGCAATAGCAAAAGAATTTTTACCACAACTCGTAGACACCTTAGCGGGTTGTGAAATTCGTGGCGATGTTGCGGCTCAAGCCTGCGATCCCCGTATTAATGTTGCAACTGAAGCCGATTGGGATACTGAATACCTTGATGCGATTTTATCGGTTAAAGTAGTATCTGGATTAGATGAAGCGCTTGATTTTATTGAAGAGCATTCCTCTAAACATACCGATGCTATTATCACTGAAAATGCGGAAATCGCGGAAACGTTTATGCGCTCGGTCGATTCTGCCGTGGTGATGCATAACGCCTCAACTCAGTTTGCTGATGGTGGTGAGTTTGGTATGGGCGCTGAAATTGGTATTGCGACCGGTAAAGTACATGCACGTGGACCCGTTGGTTTAGAGCAGCTAACCATTTTTAAATACCGTGTTGCCGGTCAAGGGCAAACTCGTCCTTAAACGCTTTTGCGTTAAACACTACCACGCATAAAAGTACCAAACTTTTAGCTAAAGCTATACCTAGTTAACACTTTTTTGTTAGCAATAATAGTGCCTCTAACCGCGTGTTAGGGGCTAGCTATTTATATTAAGTTCAGACCTTTTTCACGTAAATCCCCCATACATTTATCAAACGATTAAAACGTTAAAGCTACCGTTAGTTTAGGCGAGGGATTACTATCACTTTCGTGAACCTTATCAATGCACTATAGATTTAACTACTTAGTAAAACAGTATTTAAACCTTTCGTTTACAAATGTAGTTGGCTGAGAAATTATAGCTATGTTATAGTTGCAACCCTTAGGACTAGGTATAGAATAGTCTATACTTGCCCGTCATTTATAAAGCCTTACCGTAAACCTATGATTTCATTATTAAAAAACGTGAACCTTTATAACCCTGCTCCTATGGGTATTAAAGATGTGCTGATTGCTGGTGGAAAAATCGCTGATATTTTTGATGTATCTGATCATGCCCACCATAATATCCCTGATAACTGGCCGGTTGAAGTTATCGATTTTAATGGCGCATACCTAGTGCCAGGTTTTATCGACAGTCATGCTCATATTACCGGTGGTGGTGGTGAAGCAGGTTTTTCAACACAAGTTCCCCCAGTTTCTCTTTCAGAATTTACCCAAGTGGGTGTGACAACTGTAGTTGGACTTTTAGGTACAGATGACACCACTCGGAGTATTGCCAACCTAATAAGCAAAGTTTACGGACTCCGTGAAGAAGGCATGTCGGCATATTGTTGGACCGGTGGTTATCATTATCCGTTAACAACGTTAATTGGTAGCGCAAAAGCAGATATTACTTTTTTAGAGCCGGTTATTGGTATTGGTGAGTTTGCTATTAGCGATCATCGTTCAAGCCAACCAACTTTTGAAGAAGTAATAAAACTAGCTAGTGAAGCACATGTTGCGGGGTTATTGACAGGCAAAGCCGGTATTATTCATTTTCATCTCGGTGATGGTGAACGGCGTCTTGAATTAATTGAGCGAGCGATTAGTGAAACAGAAATTCCTGCCCGTGTCTTTAATCCGACGCACGTTAATCGAAATAAGCCATTATTTGAAGACAGTTGCAAATTATTAGCGCACGGCTGTTATATCGATATTACCGCTTTTCCTGAAGGCACAGCAGAGCCTGGTTTAGAGGCATGCGATGCGATAGAAATTGCCGTACAAAGAGGTTTACCCTTGGACAAAATAACCGTCAGTTCAGACGGTGGTGGTTGTTTACCTTGTTTTGATCAACAAGGCGAATTACAACACATGGACTTTGGCCGAGCCAGTACATTACTGGAAACATTACAAGCAACATTAAGAAAGAATATTGCGCTTGAAAGTATTTTACCGATGTTTACTAGCAACGTGGCTACGTTGTTACGTTTACACAGTAAAGGAAAAATAGTACGTAATAACGATGCCGATATGCTCGTACTTAACAACAAATTTGAAATTACTGACGTGATGATAAAAGGTCGTTGGCATAAACGTGACAACACAACAGTAGTAAGTGGAACTTTTGAGTAGAGGTAGGTATGTGTCCAGCAAAAATTGCTGAAGGTCAGCAAAGGGGATTTATAATTCCAATCGGGGGGGCAGAAGAGCGTGTTGATGACCCAATAATTCTACAACGTTTTGTAGAATTATGTGGCGATGAAAATGCCAATATAGTGATTATTCCAACCGCGTCACAGCTTGCTGAGACTGGGCCAAATTATGAAGTTATTTTTCGTAATCTTAATGTCAAAAATGCGATATCTTTACCGATAAATAGCAGAGAAGATGCTGAGCGCGAAGATTATTTAGCCGCACTTGAAAACGCAACAGGTATTTTTATTACCGGTGGTAATCAATTACGCTTGTCGACTATATTAGGCGGTACTTCGGTTGCACAGAGTATAAGAAAATTAAACTCTGAAGGTGTGCATGTTGCAGGAACATCTGCAGGTGCCGCTATTATGCCTGAGCATATGATTGCAGGTGGCTCTACCGGTGCATTACCTAATGAGCAAGGTGTAACTTTTGCTCCTGGCTTAGGTTTAATAAGTAAAGTACTTTTAGATCAACACTTTAGTCAACGTAATCGTTTAGGACGTCTACTTTCTGCTGTTTCATATAATCCTTTTGCTTCAGGACTAGGAATTTGTGAAAATACCGCGGCCTTTATTGCGCCAGACGGGTTACTAGAAGTAGTTGGACACGGAAGTATTACGGTAGTTGACCCTTCTGATTTGCAGCACAGTTCAATGGCTGAAGCTCGTACAGGAGATTCCATTACCTTGATAGGGTTAAAACTTCATATGCTTAGTCACGGTGATACTTATTGTTTAAATACTCGAGTCGCATCACCTAAAGCCGTTTAGTCTCTTTAGATACCAATAAGCTAAGCTAAAATTTGCCCATAAATAAACGCATTATTTATGGGCAAATCTCTTTAAAAGGCTCACAAACGCCGCTTCTTTTTCATTGAACCCGAATAAAAAAACACCTTTCTACGACGCTATTCACCATAACTTTTTGGCTGACTTTCCTTGCGCATTTTATCATTAGCAAGTTTAGAAAAAAATTGTCTTGTCTATTAGTAAAACCATGGTATCTTTTTGTTATACCATTATTTTTTTATGGCAATTTTTTACTTCTATTCGATCTTATAAAGATCTTAAGTGTAATGCGTTGAAACTTCTCGGTTTGTAACTCAACATATGCACATCAATAGAACCTGTGCACATAGTCAGTTCAGTATCACCGTGATTTATTCCTCCCAATAATTGTCATATTATATTTTGTTGCACCCTGTTTTCGACAAAAGGTTCAACTTGTAGGTACACATAATAATAATTCTAATCACCTGATTTTTGGACATATAATGAAAATATTAACAAGTAATGTTTATGTTGGCCCTAATGTTTACGCCCATTTTCCTGTTATTCGACACGCTGTTGATGTTGGCATATTAGAGCAATACCCTTCGGTAAAATTAGGTAAAGAATTCATTGATGGCTTAATTGAAGCCTTACCCGGTTTAAAAGAGCATGGCTGTTCATACGGCGAATCTGGCGGTTTTATTAGGCGCTTGCAAGAAGATGAAGGTACCTGGATAGCTCACATATGGGAACATGCAACCTTAGAACTGCAATGCATGGCCGGTACTGAAGTTACTTTTGGCAAAACCAGAGGCAATGGCGAAGTTGGTCAATATGACATGGTCTTTCAGTACAAACAACGAGATGTTGGATTAGCTGCTGCTGAACTTGCCAGAAACCTGCTTATCTCAGTGATGCCAGTAAATATTCAAGCACAACTACAAACAAAATTAGAAGCCGATTTCGATTTTGCAGAAGAGCTATCAAACTTTATTCGTTATGCACAGCGCAAAGAATTTGGTCCAAGTACTCAATCTTTAATAACGGCAGCCGAAGAACGTCATATCCCATGGCTACGGTTAAATCAGTACAGCTTAGTACAATTTGGCCATGGTAAATACCAACAGCGCATTCAAGCCACCATTACTAGCCAAACGAATCATATTGCTGTTGAAATATCTTGTGATAAAGAAGACACCCACAATTTATTAAATGATCTCGGTTTACCTGTGCCTAGACAACAAATGGTTTATTCTGCCAAAGATGCCATAAAAGCAGCAAAACGTATTGGCTTACCGGTTGTACTTAAACCATTAAATGCTAACCATGGCCGTGGCGTCTCTATCGATTTAACCACTGATGAGCAAATTAATACAGCATTTGATTTTGCCCGCGAACAAGGCACCAGTAGAGCTGTTTTAGTTGAGTCATTTTTAACCGGTTTAGATCATCGAATGCTTGTTGTTAATGGCGAACTTGTTGCTGTCGCAAAACGCGTACCGGGTCATGTTGTTGGTGACAATAAACACACCATTATGCAATTAATCGATATTGTAAATGAAGACCCACGTCGGGGTGTTGGCCATGAAAAAGTACTCACTCAACTCGAAATGGACTCACAAGCAACCCGTTTAGTTGAAGAAGCTGGCTATAGCGTTGATACCATATTACCTGAAGGCGAAATTTTCTATTTACGTTCAACCGCTAATTTATCAACGGGCGGCACCGCGATAGACATGACTGATGTAGTTCACCCTGACAATAAAGTGATGGCTGAACGAGCGATAAAAGCCGTTGGTCTTGACGTTGGCGGTGTTGATTTTCTGACCTCTGACATTACTCAATCATATAAAGATATCGGCGGCGGTATCGTTGAAGTCAATGCTGCGCCAGGTTTTCGTATGCATGTTGCACCAAGCCATGGCAAACCTCGTGATGTTGCTGGCAAAGTTATTGATATGCTCTTTCCACCTAATACACCCACTTGTATCCCTATTGCCGGCATTACAGGTACCAACGGTAAAACAACAACTTCACGAATGCTTTCGCACATTTTAAAAACAGCAGGACATGTTGTAGGTATGACATCAACTGATGGTGTGTACGTTGATGGTCTGTTATCAGTAAAAGGCGATATGACCGGACCCGTTGCATCACAAATTGTCTTAAGAGATCCTTCGGTTGATATTGCTGTTCTTGAAACTGCCCGTGGTGGCATCGTTCGCTCAGGTTTAGGTTATAGAGAAAGTAATGTTGCCGCCTGCATTAATGTTCAACCCGATCATTTAGGCTTAAAAGGTGTTGATACCCTAGAACAACTTGCTGAAATTAAACGTATTGTCGTTGAAGTAGCCAAAGACGCGGTTATACTTAATGCCGACGACCCACTTTGTTTAAAAATGGCCGACCATACTCAAGCAAAACATTTATGTTATGTGACTATGAATTCAGGACATGGTTTAGTTAGAGAGCATATTCGCGCGGGTGGACGTGCCGTGGTGCTTGAAAAGGGCATCAATGGTGAAATGATCACCATCTTTGATAACGGTGCGCATATCCCATTACTTTGGACACATTTAATTCCTGCTACACTGGAAGGTAAAGCCACTCATAACGTACAAAATGCGATGTTTGCCGCTGCCCTCGCCTATTCTCTAGATAAACCACTTGATGCAATTCAACAAGGATTAAGAACGTTTAACACCACCTTCTATCAAGCACCGGGGCGAATGAACGTCTTTGATGAACATCCTTTTAGAGTTATTTTAGATTATGCTCACAACGCCGATGGTGTTCGCCATATGAGCGAATTAGCGACTAAATTAGACGTTAATGGTAAGCGTATTGCGGTATTAGCCGCACCGGGAGATCGCCGTGATGAAGATATTGAAAACATCGCCAAAGCAGCCGCTGGACATTTTGATTTATATATCTGTCGCGCCGATGACAATCTTCGTGGACGTGGTAGTGATGAAGTGCCGCAAATGTTAGCTGCAACGTTAAAAGCACAAGGTATCAGCGAAGACAATATCTTGATGATACCTGACGAGGTCACAGCTACTGAAAAAGCCTTGTCGATGGCAAATAAAGATGATTTAGTGATTGTCTTTGGTGATGCGATTACCCGTTGTTGGAAGCAAATCATTAATTTTAACGGTAGTGAAGATAATCCAGCAGAAACATTAACAAAACCCGTGCATACCGTTGTTTCGATGTTAAACACCGATGAACCTGATCCCTTTATACTAGAGTCAGGCATGAAGTTAGTTAAGGATGATCGAGGCGTTCGCATTGTTTCAACCATAGAAGAAGAAAGTGATTAAAACCAAGTTAATGCAGTTATTTGCCATTAACTTAAGATGAATAAGCTTAACCTCGCTAGGTGATGTGTTACCAACATAACCTAGCGGCATAAATTAGCGGCATAAACTAACGCAGCCTATTGTTAAACCAATAAAGCTGCGTATTAGTTTTTGAAATCATCATCGAGCTTGTCATACAAATAATGACCTAACAAAACTGTCTCAAAGTGAACAATTATATTGATACAGCTTTACCTTCTTCTCACTTTCCTAACAGCGCTGCGTTGGGAATAAATTTAATCAAATTGGTATGCCATGAATAACCTTATAACCTTAACATTAGATGACCAGCGACGGCTTACTGGCAAAAGCTTATTATGGAATAAACCCGGCGCGATTATTGATGCTTTTGTCTCAGGCATCGATAAGCAAACAGTCGTTGATCAGTGGTTAATTTACGTTAATCAGTTATTGGCAGCAGTCGATTGGCAAGATGAATCTACGTGTTATCGTATTTTTGAAGACGGCATAAGCCTTGCGATAAGTGCGCCAATGGATGCCTTGTATGCATCTTGCGATGTCAACGAAGCCGCATGGGATTTTGCGTGTAGCAAAATTTTAACCGGCAGTATAAGTGACACTCATCAACAAGAAATGGATAAAACCGTCACTCGTCTTAAACAAATGATTGCCGAAGAGGCTAACCCTGCTCTACTTAACTTAATAGATTTAGCCATAAATAATCATGTCGATTATTTAGTTGATGATGATGAGTTTTCGTTAGGTTACGGTAAAAGCTGTCAACGCTGGCCAGTGACATCATTACCAGATCCAACGCAGCTCAATTGGCAACACTACCAATCAATTCCTATTGCATTGGTCACTGGCACTAACGGAAAATCAACCACCGTGCGTATCATGTCTGAAATTATTAAGCAGTCTAATAAATGTTGCGGTGTCACCTCGACTGACTTTATTCGTGTTGGCGAAAAAATAATAGATTATGGTGATTATTCAGGACCCGGTGGTGCACGAATGTTACTTCGACATCCAGAAACCGAAACAGCCATTCTAGAAGTCGCGCGCGGCGGAATATTGCGCCGTGGCCTACCCATAGATCACGTTGATGCCGCATTAATTACCAACATAGCTGAAGACCATTTAGGGCAATATGGTATCAATACCGTAGCAGGGCTTGCACAAACCAAAGCGGTTGTAGCAAAAGCGCTAACTAGCGGTGTATTAGTGCTCAACGCTGATGATCCGTATTTAACAGCACTTGCACCAACATTAACCGTTAATAAATGTTGGTTTTCATTAAATGAAAATAATCCAGTACTTCAACAGCATAAAGCCATTGGTGGTGCTATTTGTTTCATCCGTGACGGCGCAATTTTTTATTGTACGCAAAATACCAGCACTGGCGAGCGCCTTGAATCGATGATCGTTGCCGTTAACGATATACCTATGACATTAAACGGCGCTGCCCGACATAATGTTCAAAATGCCTTAGGGGCGACCGCTTTAGCTAAGAGCTTACACATAGATAGCGCAGTGATTGGTCTTGCCTTGCAAAATTTTTCAAGTAATGTTGACGATAATCCGGGCCGCGGTAACCAATTTAAACTCAATGGCGCTTCGGTTATTATGGATTTTGCCCACAATGTTCATGGTATGAATGCCATGGCACTGACCATGGCCAATATACCAGCATCACGAAAGTTTTTGATGCTTAGTCATGCAGGTGATCGCAGCAATGACGATATTATTAAAATGACAAAATCAGCCTTAAAAATGAAACCTGATATATTGGTTGCGGCCGAAACTGTCGAGTACTTAAGAGGAAGAGAGCTTGGCGAAATATCAAATTTAATAGCTAAAGTAGCGATTGAAAGTGGTATGTCTGCCGATAACATCTATTTTTCAGAGGGTCCTTATCAAGGTGCGCAACAGATTGTTAATCAACTGTCAGCTAATGATTTAGCACTGTTAATCGTTTTATCTGAACGAAATAAAGTGATCGAGTTATTAACCAAAAAGGCAAATCAAACAGCAGGTATGTCGTAAACCATAAAATCATCAATAACATTGAATAATAGAGAACTTTAGAAAGCCGCTGAGTGATTTAAAAATAGCTCAGGCGGTTACTAAAGTTTACTTTTAAAAGACTAAAACAGCAGTTGCTGTTTTGAAAATCGATTGTGTTAGGTTTCATCGTTTAATTGCTTTGCGCTTTCCAGTAAATAAGGAGCAAGTGTGCTTTTAAAATCGAGTGTTGCCCCCAACTTATTGGCTAGCAGTATCATACCGGTAATTTTACGATTGACTAATGCAACTTCAAATATCGGAGATGCTATCGCTGTTTTATCGGTAATTAATGGCATACTAACCTCTCTAATTCGCTTAATCAGTTGTTGTTTTTTTAAGTTGTAGCCCGTATTACTTTGTAAACAATAACTAGCTTCAAAACACGTCTTTAGCACAATATCTATCGCGGTATCACTCATGTTATTGTCAACTAAACCAAGCGAATACAAGGCTGAACGCATGTCATTATTATCTTGACGCTGCATTGCATCAGCCATAGCAAGATAATGTACTGAGGTATGTTGAGAGAGCTGCCGGCAAGCGCCAAAATCAAGTAACACTATTTTTTGTGTATCGCTCTGATACAAGAAATTAGCAAAGTTGGGATCACTTTGCATAAGTTTATGCGTAAATAGCTCTTGGTAAGTTAAATCCATTAATTGGCTACAGACTAAATCAACAATACCAGCACTCATGTTACTAATATCAGTGATGGGAGAACCTTCGATATATTCCATCGTCAGTATATTTTTGTCCGTTAGCTCGTCAACAACAAAGGGCACAATAAAGCGAGGATCGTTACCCAGATTTTCACGATAAGTGTTAAGAAATTCCGCCTCCTGCAAATAATTAGCTTCAGCTTTAAGCTGTGCTTTTGCTTCAGCGAGCACGCTAGTCAAATCAATATGTTTAGGTAAAACGCCACTGAGTTTTAATAAATTCATGACGTTATCAATATCACTGTCAATGCTTTCTCTAACACCCGGGTACTGGACCTTAATCGCCAACTGACGACCATCCTTTAGTGTTGCCCGATGAACCTGACCAATACTTGCCGATGCGATGGGGGTAAATGAAAAATAACTAAATTGTTGATGCCAGTCTTTTGACCAAGACGCAGCCAAGGTTTTCAGTAGTTGCGCCTTAGGCATAGGGTCAGCTTCTTGGCGCAATCTTGAAAGAATAGGTTCCCATTCGATAGGCAGTAATTCACCGGCATCCATGGAGAGTAGTTGACCAAGTTTCATCGCCGCGCCGCGCATATGTGCTAAACGCTTGGTGATAGATATAGCGTTGTCAATATTACGTAAGGACTCAGTTAATGATGGACGTTGTCCACTGAGCATTTGTTTTGTCGCACCTTTAACAATATTACCGGCAACCGCTGAGGCCAAACCGCCCAACTTAGCGAGACGAGCAATTCTTCCGGAAGGTACTTTCCGCTCTTTACGTTTGTCGGTCATCGCAAAATGGCTTGGTTGGGCATGTTAACTATTACCTTAATGTTGTTTACTCTAGCCTCCATACTATTTATAGCAAGCGGTGAGAGGCAAGAATAAGATTAACAAAAATTAAGCCGGCAACCAATGACATTACAATCAAAAAAGACAGGTTACTTCAACACGTTCAATTACTAGCTTATTTTTAGGTATTTATGTATTTCGAAGACTAAGATAATGCGTCAATTAAACAGCATAGAAAGCCGTTCAGTCTCCTATAGCTAACGCTATAACATTATTTGGGATTGTATAGATTGATATGAAAGGATTTTAGAAAACCGCTTGATTATTATTAAAATAATCAAGCGGTCACTAGAATAGTTGAGTTGACCACATAAGCCGGGTTTTGTATCTCTTTCGAAAAAGAGTGACAATCATTCGTCTAGGCCTTAAATCGCTCTAAGGCTCAAGCAACCTACCCGGTTTCAACGCGAGCCACGCCATATGAAACCCTATTTGGTCTTGCTCCGGGTGGAGTTTACCCTGCAATTACTGTTACCAGCAATCCGGTGCGCTCTTACCGCACCCTTTCAGCCTTACCTGTGAAGTTCCTAGAAACAACCATCGGCGGTCTTCTCTCTGCTGCACTTGTCGTCGGCTCACGCCGCCCAGGCGTTACCTGGCACCCTGCTCATTGGAGCCCGGACTTTCCTCCCCCTCATACCTATATCTTCAGTTTACACATCTGATACAAGAATAAAGCAGCGATTGTCTGGTCAACTCGGCGCGCATTTTACCTTAATTTTTACCGATAGCCAATTGATAATATATTTAGTTACTGACCACTAATAAATAAAGCGTAAATTACTTCATTTCAAGGGCTATTTCATACAAAGCGTTCTTTTTTACTCCGTATATTTCAGCGGTGATCGCACAGGCTGTCTTTGGCTTCATTTCCGCTAACAGTAATTTCAGCGTAGCAATAGCCTTTGCTGGAATAGCGTTCGCATCAATTTTTTTGCCTTCTATGATTAAAACCATTTCACCTTTTAACTGATTTGGATCTTCTTTTAACCAAGCTAGTAAGTTTTCAGCAGTATCTGAGTGGACGGTCTCGAACGTTTTTGTTAACTCACGAGAAATAACCACCTGACGGTCTCCACCCAATACTTTGACAATATCTTCAACGGTATCAATTGCTCTACGTGGCGCATCATAGAACACCATAGTGCGCGGTTCTTCTAATAAGTTTGCTAACGTTGATTGTCTAGCACCTGATTTTGAAGGAAGAAAACCTTCAAATGAAAAGCGATCTGTGGGTAAACCCGCGACAGATAGAGCAGCAATTGCTGCACAAGCACCCGGAATAGGAGAAACAGGTAAATTAAGTTGTCGGCAATGGCGAACCAAATGAAAACCAGGATCACTGATTAAGGGAGTTCCGGCATCTGAAACCAGTGCAATGCTTTTGCCTTCTTGTAAAAGTGTTGCTACATAGTCTTGACGTTGGCGTTCATTATGGTCATGTAATGATAATGTTTTGTTTTTGATAGAATAAGCAGATAATAATCTTTGAGTATGGCGAGTATCTTCACAGGCAATAATATCCACATGAGTTAACACATCAAGTGCGCGTTGACTGATGTCGGTTAAATTTCCGATGGGTGTGGCGACGATGTAAAGCGTGCCTGATTCTACAAATACTGACGACATAATGAATACTTAAGTTGAGACTGATGAAGATGAAGTTTATTATAAAGCTAACTAATAAAGTACGGATTTATCGCTGGTGAGCCAAACTAATTTTTTGTTTTCTAAAAAAAGCACTTTTTATCGAATTACTACACTCTTTTCTGTCGTTCTATTAACAACGACATTATTGACAAGTTGCGGTACTTCCAAAAATATTGCCGCCAATAAAGGCGCAATCGACTCTCGAAATCAACCATTAGCGAGTGCCAATAATAAAATAACCTCACAACAGTTGCTGTCGGCTGCACAAACACAAGAAGTAAAAACAGCAATCGCCACACTTATTGATGCTAGTGAATTACTGATTGGTGAGGAGAGTTATAATCAAGCACTATGGTTATCTGAGCAACTCACAACATTGACTGACAATTCACAAGACAATTACCGTCTAGCATTGGTAAGTGCAGAAAGTTTACTTAAGCTAAATGAGGTTGAATTAGCCTTTAAGCAGCTTGAAGTTGCTAATAAAATTTCAACCGATAATAACGCTATTCATCGCGAAAACTACTACTTCTTACTGGCTGATATACAGCAGCGTAGAGCATTAGAAATTAGTGCGGTCAACGCTAAATTGCATTGGTTTTCCAGCAGTTCAAATACAGACGTTGATGATATTTATGGGCTATGGCAAGCATTAAGTTTACTGTCTACTTGGCAAGTCAGCCAATTAGCAGAGCTTGACCCGCCTTATATTAAAGGTTGGCAACAACTATTAACTTACGCGCATAAATTTGGCGGTGATATTAACCGCTTTGATGCTTACTTAAGTCAGTGGCAAGGTGATTTTTCTGCGCACCCCGCACAAGCGATTATTGAAACATTAAGAAGAACAGAACAAAGCCCACAAGCACTTATTGAAAATATTGCTATTATTTTACCCCTTTCCGGTAAACAAGCGTCTGCAGGGAAAGCTGCCCAGCAAGGGATCCTAGCCGCTTATAGTAATATTCCCAATAAAAACTTAACCTTTATCGATGCTGATACACTTGACTGGACCTTATTAAATGAACAGCTAATCGCCTTAGATAGTCATTTTATTATTGGTCCTTTGCTTAAAAATAATGTTGATAAGTTCCTTGCCCAAGGTGAAATTTTGCTACCTAGCTTATTGCTTAACACCCCAAAAGTTCAGCAACGGAGCGCAGAGCAATTCATTCTGTCGATGCGTCCAGAAGACGAAGCTTACCAAGCAGCAACAACATTGAGTCGAAAAAATTATCGCTCACCAGTCATACTCAGCCACCGAGATACCGCCAGTAAAAGAATTGCCCGAGCCTTTAGCAAACAATGGCAACTGATTAACGGCTATGCTCCTGAAGTTGTTTATTTCGAAAAAGGCAAAATGATGCAAGAGCAACTCAAAGCTAGCTTAGAGGTTGATAGTAGCCAAGCCCGTATCAAGGATTTGAAAATAAGAGTAAAACAGAGTATCGATTCAGAGCCAAGAAATCGCCGTGACATCGATATGTTTTACTTAGTGGGTTCACCGGCACAAACAAAATTACTAAAACCGTACATTGATGTTAATACCAGTCCTTTTGCTACTATTATCCCGGTTTATGCTAGCTCTCGCAGTCATAGCAGTAAACAAGATTCAAGTAAGCATAATGATCTTCGTAACCTTATATTTACCGAAATGCCTTGGCTATTAAGTAGCCAACAACAAAATGCTCAATTAGCTGATTTGAGTAAAACGCTTTGGCCAAGTCGCACTGACTCTTTACAACGCATCTTTGCCATGGGTTATGACAGCCTATATTTAGTCGATAAACTGCCGCTAATGAAACAAAAACCCTATGTTCGTCATTATGGTCAAACCGGTATATTAAAATTAAACAGTAATAACACCCTAACGCGAAGCTTATTGTGGGGCATATATCAAGATGGCGAGGTCGCTGAAATTGCCATGGACTAAGCCAGTTACGACTAAAAAAACTGGCGATATTACCGAAAGGTACGCGGGAGATTTTTTGGTGGCACAAGGCTTAATTATTGAAGAAAAAAACTACACCTGCCGGTTAGGTGAAATTGATATAATCGTCAAAGATGCTGACACTTATGTCTTTGTCGAAGTAAAATATCGTGCTTCGATGTCGTTTGGTGGTGCTATTTCAGCAATATCAACGAAAAAACAGCAAAAAATTAGGAAAACAGCTGCAATTTATCTGCAACAATGTGGTTTAAACGAATATAATACTTCTTGTCGATTTGATGTTATTGCTTTACAAGGTAATATAAACAATCTCGATATTACCTGGCTAAAAAACGCCTTTTAGAGTCAATAAACGGAGCTAATTTCATTTATGTTAGAACGGATCAAAAGCAACTTTACCGAAAGTATCCAAACCAAAATTGCCGCCAGTGAATTACTAGCAGGCCCTATTGAGCATGCTGGTATGATAATGGTGCAAAGCTTATTGGCTGGTAATAAAATACTTGCCTGTGGTAACGGCGGTTCAGCCGGTGATGCACAGCACTTTTCAGCCGAGTTATTAAACCGCTATGAAACTGAACGACCACCTTTGCCGGCAATAGCCTTAACAACCGACACGTCGACGATTACTTCTATCGGGAATGATTATTCCTTTGATGAAATATTTTCTAAACAAGTGCGAGCATTAGGTAATAATGGTGACGTTTTACTCGCTATTTCAACCAGTGGTAATTCTCGCAATGTCATAAAAGCGATTGAAGCAGCAGTATCTCGCGACATTCCTATTATCGCATTAACCGGCGGTGATGGTGGTGATATTGCAGGTTTACTGGGCGAAAACGATGTAGAAATACGTGTACCTTCTTCACGTACGGCTAGAATTCAAGAAGTACATTTAGTGGTAATACATTGCTTATGCGATATTATTGACACGACTTTATTTCCTCAAGATGCCAATTAATATGATGCGAAAAAAATTATTAATAACCCTAGCAAGTATTGTACTTTTGCAAGGGTGTGTTGCTGCTGCTGTTGTTACTATTGTCGGTGGAGCATCTGCTGCTACCGATGAGCGTAGTATTGGTACACAGTTGGACGACCAAAAAATTGAATTTGAGGCCAATGCTAAGCTTGGCAAACATCAAGCCCTCGAAGACAACACTAATCTACAAGTGATCAGTGTTAACGGTAGTGTCTTAGTTATCGGGCAAGTGCCCAATACCTATTTACGCGATCTGGCGATAAAATCGATTAATGAAGTTAAACAAATTGTTCAGCTACATAATCAAATTCGTATCAGTAATACCACTTCTATTACGACCAGAAGTAATGATGTTTGGTTAACATCTAAGGTTAAAGCGGCTCTTTTTGGCAGTGACAACATCGATGCGACTAATATTAAAGTGGTTACTGAAAATGGCGAAGTATTTTTAATGGGCTTAATAACACAAGCACAAGCTAATGAAGCCGTAGAGATAGCCCGTAATGTTAGCGGCGTCAATCGTGTATTCAAAATATTTGAATACATTTAACGATAAGTTACTTACCATCGCGCTCATAAAAAAAGCTTCACAAGTTAATACTTGTGAAGCTTTTTTATTATTTGCTGCTTGCCATAATAACGACTGAAATAAATTTAAAACAGTTTCAGCATAACCGCTAATATACCAACAAAAATTATGGTGTCTTTAGTAATTACTTGATCACTTTTAAGCTAGGCTTACCTTTCGCTGAACCCGTTTCAGACTTGGTTTTTACAGTGCTGCTCTTATCTGAAGAGACACTAGATAAACCTACTGGCTTTACTGGACTTATTTCTTTATCAAGTTCTGGTTCAGGGTGTTCAATCGCAAGCGATGTCCCTGCACCATTCTCTTTTGCATAAATAGCACTTATAGCACCGTAAGGCACGACCAGCTGTTCAAGCTTACCACCAAAACGTGCGCTAACTTCAATGGCATGATCAGCAAGAGAAATAGAGCCAACAGCTGACATTGAAACGTTGAGCACAATTTGCCCATCAGTCACATAAGCTGTTGGAACTAACACACCATAGACACTCGTATCTACAGCAATATATGGTGTAAGGTCGTTATCAGAAATCCACTGATAAAAAGCTCTCACTATATAAGGCTTGTTAGAGGTCATCTCTGGAGATATCAAGGTTAAAACATACCTAAACGTATTTCACGTTCTTCTTCAGTTAACGATGCTTGAAATGACTCACGTTCAAATAACTTCAGCATGTAACCTTTAAATTCTTTAGAGCCTTCACCATCAAGTTCAATACCTAAAGCAGGTAAACGCCATAATAGTGGTGCTAAGTAACAGTCAACTAAACTAAATTCTTCACTCATAAAGTAAGGCGCTTCATTTAAAATTGGCGCTACACTTAACAAACTTTCTTTAAGTTCTTGACGAGCTTTGCTTGCAGCGTCTGCTGGGCCACTCATAATTATTTTTGCTAGACTGTACCAATCTTGTTCTACGCGATGCATCATCAAACGGCTACGACCACGTGATACCGGATAAACTGGCATTAATGGTGGATGAGGAAAACGCTCATCTAAGTATTCAATAATAATTGATGCTTCGTATAGTGCTAATTCACGATCAATTAACGTCGGTACTGTGCCATAGGGATTTAAGTCGAGTAAATCTTCTGGTAAGTTAGCCAAATCAACTAAGTGAATATCAACGCCAACACCTTTTTCAGCGAGTACGATGCGTGTTTGATGACTATACATATCATCAGCATGAGAATATAAATTCATCACTGAACGCTTGTTTGCTGCTACGGCCATAATGCCTCCAAAAATCTGTAATAAAAAACTAACAAAGGGGGCCAAAGCCCCCCATAAATAAAACGCTGTACATTAACAATAATTGTTAGTGTACATCCTTCCAATATTCAACTTTAAGTAAGTAAGCAAAAATAAGGAAAATAAATAAGAAACCTATTACCCAATATCCCATAGCTTCACGCTTAAGCTTGCTTGGCTCACCGGTGTACTCTAAGAAATTGGCTAAATCACGAGCAAAGGCATCGTACTCTTCAACGGTCATAGAACCACCCGTTGCTTCACTGAGTTTACCATTTTCGTCCATCGTACGAACACCTTGTAAACCCTGTAAAACATGCGGCATACCCGCATTTTTTAATACCGTGTTATTAACGCCAAAGGGACGCTCAGGATCAACGTAGAAAGAACGCAAGTAGGTATAAATATAATCAGGCCCTGGTTTTAAACGCGCCATTAGCGTTAAATCAGGTGGTGTATTACCAAACCATTTAGCCGCATCTTTTGCTGGCATAGTATTAGTAATATGATCACCGACTTTTTCACCCGTATACATATAATTAGCAATACCATCGGCTTCACTAATACCTAAATCCTCAAAAGTACGGTTGTATCTTTGGTACTGTAACTGGTGACAACCTAAACAATAATTAATGTAAGATTGAAAACCACGTTTAAGTGACTCTTTGTCACTTAAATCATTACCGGCTTTGTCTAAATGAACACCACTGCTAGCAGCAAGTGTAAGCATAGGCACAAGCGCAAAAATTCCAAAAGTAAAAGCTCTAATAAATTTATTCATTATCCTGAAACCCTCTCTGGAACTGGCTTAGTTTTTTCGTTCTTACTGTATACCCATAAGGCAAGAAAGAAACCAAAATAACCAAACGTAGCGATAGTACCAATTAAGTTATAGACCGGTGTTGATGGCAATGTACCTAAAATACCCAAAGCAATAAAACAAATAACAAATTGCGCTAAGTTAACCGTATGAGCAGTACAACGGAATTTAATAGATTTCACTGTACCACGGTCAAACCAAGGTAATAAGAATAAGACAATGATCGCAGAAAACATACCAACTGCCCCTAATAACTTATCAGGGATAACACGTAAGATGGTATAGAAAGGACCAAAATACCAAACCGGTGCAATATGCTCTGGTGTTTTCAAACCATTTGCAGGTTCAAAATTCGGCGCTTCCATAAAGTAGCCACCGCCTTCAGGGTTGAAAAACATTACCCAAGAGAAAATGATTAAGAAGATAACGATCGCCACTAAATCTTTAACCGTGTAATAAGGGTGGAACGGGATCGCATCGACGATATCGTATTTTTTAGTATATTGCTCATGGAAAGTAAATTTACTGTGCTCTTCTAATGGCACACTACCTTTAGGTTTTTTAATATCTGTGCCTTCAGGGTTGTTCGAACCCACTTCATGAAGTGCAAGAATATGTAAGAAAACTAATACAACTAAAACCAGTGGCATTGCAATAACGTGTAAAGCAAAGAAACGGTTTAAGGTAGCACCTGATATAACGTAGTCACCACGTATCCAGAGTGTTAAGTCATCACCTATAATTGGAATAGCACCAAACAGAGAAATAATAACCTGCGCGCCCCAATAAGACATATTACCCCAAGGTAATAAGTAACCCATGAAAGCTTCAGCCATAAGCACTAAAAAGATCAACATACCGAAGATCCAAAGTAACTCACGAGGCTTTTGGTATGAACCGTACATCATGCCACGGAACATATGCATATAAACAACAACAAAGAACGCTGACGCGCCTGTAGAATGCATATAGCGAAGTAACCAGCCGTAATCAACATCACGCATGATGTATTCTACAGAAGCGAATGCACCTTCACCTGATGGCTCATAACTCATTGTTAACCAAACACCCGTTAACAATTGATTGACGAGTACGACACTCGCTAAAACACCAAAGACATACCAAAAATTAAAGTTTTTAGGTGCAGGGTATTGACCAGCATGCTTGTTTACCGCGTCGGTTAACGGTAAACGTTTGTCAATCCACGCCATTAAATTAGCTAACATTATGCTTCTCCTGCGCTAACACCAATTAATAAGGTGTCTGCTGTTGGGAATGAATGCTCAGGAACCACCAAGTTTGTTGGTGCAGGAACGCTTTGAAAAACACGACCAGCCATATCGAATTTAGAACCGTGACAAGGACAAAAGAAACCGTCTTTTACACCTTCAACAAACTCTTCAAAATCGCCTTGGTGGTGAGTAGGAGCACAACCTAAGTGAGTACACACGCCTAAAGCAACCATAAACTCAGGCTTTATTGAACGATATGCATTGGCTGCATAAGTAGGTTGTTGAGGCTCTTCTGAACCTGGGTCTTTCAATTGATCGTCATGCGCCGCTAAAGTTGATAATATTTCTTCAGTTCTACGGACCACATACACAGGTTTTCCTCGCCATTCAGCGCGGATTAATTGACCTGGTTCTATTTTACTAACATTGACTTCAACCGGAGCACCTGCAGCTTTCGCTCTAGCACTAGGGTTCCAAGAACCAATGAAAGGCACAGCCAAACCGACAACACCAACACCACCTACTACCGAAGTAGCAGCAGTTAAAAAGCGTCGACGGCCGTTATTCACGGGCGCATTGCTCATTCAAAATCTCCAAATAACATTGTTTCAAACAAATTCGAATTATTATTCTCACAGCTACAGTGAGTTGCGAGAGGAAATACTTTCCAATTGTTTGCCCAAACTTGCGACAAAAAATTTTTCTGATAATAAAGAAATAAGCACTTTTTTACAAGTAAAAATAAGCGAAACATCAGTTATATATCTTAATTTCACTGACTTTGTCACTTTAAACACACAGCTAAATACGAAAGATTATTATTCAAAAAAAGCGCAGAAAAGAATAGTTTCTCTTTCGCTATCCGATAAATTATTTTAATGCTTATATAGTTGAGTGTAATTGCTAACCATCGAAAAAGTGCTCAGTAAACAGCTCAATAATACGACTATTTTCCCGCATATTATTTTTATTACTGATACTTTAAAGTTTACCATTTTATTGGAACTCGCACTGTATTATTTATTATCGCCTAAGGTCGCTTTTATAATAAACAGCCCACGAAGTTACCTTACTGCGGATGCTCATTTTTCTAAATGACAGATATAAAAAAACCGACATAAAGTCGGTTTTTTGAAAACGTATAAGGTAAATATTAACGTTTTGAAAATTGTGGCTTTTTACGAGCCTTGTGTAAACCAACTTTCTTACGTTCAACTTTACGAGCATCACGAGTTACGAAACCAGCTACACGTAGAGAACCACGTAAAGTTTCATCGAACTCCATTAATGCACGAGTAATACCGTGACGAATTGCGCCAGCTTGACCAGAAATACCACCACCAACAACAGTGATGTTAAAGTCAAACTTTTCTAACATTTCAACTAATTCTAATGGTTGACGAACAACCATACGAGCCGTTTCACGACCAAAGTATACAGAAATGTCACGCTTGTTAATTGTAATTGCACCGTTACCAGCTTTCATGAACACACGAGCAGTTGAGCTCTTGCGACGACCAGTACCGTAATATTGATTATCAGCCATTGCTTAAAGCTCCAAAAGTTGTGGTTGTTGTGCAGTATGCTTATGTTCAGTGCCCGCGTAAACTTTAAGCTTACGGAACATTTCACGACCTAAAGGACCTTTAGGTAACATACCTTTAACTGCGAATTCTAAAACACGCTCTGGAGCTTTTTCAATTAGTTTTTCAAAACTAATTTGCTTAAGACCGCCTGGGAATTCTGTATGCGAGTAGTAAATTTTACCTTTCGCTTTATTACCAGTTACTTTCACTTTCTCAGCGTTAATAACAACGATGTAATCGCCAGTATCTACGTGAGGAGTATATTCTGCTTTATGCTTGCCGCGTAAACGGGTTGCAATTTCAGTAGCGATACGTCCTAAAGTCTTATCTTCGGCGTCCACTAAGAACCATTCGCGTTGTACGCTTTCTGGTTTTGCTACAAAAGTTTTCATTAAAAAACCCAATATTTATTATGTTACTTTAAATGATGAATGCTAAGAATTAGCATCACCGGTTAAAAAGACCACGCTCTACCCCTTCGAGTATCGAGTCCATCGCCACTACTTTTCACAAAAGTCAAAAACAGTAGGCATTTGTAACGCAGGGAGCGCGGATTATACAGAAGTTATCTACTAAGATCACCTATAAATCACAATCAATTGCACTTTTTTTAAACTTTTATCACGAATACAATCGCTAGCTAGTAACTAACCACATTTTGAATCGCCGCAATTTAAGCAAGTAGGGCAATTGTCTAATGAGATTACCGACTTTTGATAACATTTTACACATTGGCTTGCTGTGGTTGGAAAAGCTAATAGCTCACTTCCCTCTTTAGCTTTTATTGTTTGGCGCTTTTCCTCAATGTAGGCTTGTTGGTGGTTATCTCTTTCACTTTTTGGCAACATATCTAATGCCTTTAAATGTGTTTCAATAACATGGCCAATATCAGCGACCACCGATGGCATAAATATACCTGTGCCTCTTTGGTAATAGCCACCTTTGGGGTCAAATACTGCTTTTAGCTCTTCGACTAAAAAGGTGCAGTCACCTCCCTTGCGAAATACCGCTGAAATAACCCGTGTTAGCGCCACTACCCAAGAATAAAACTCCATATTTTTTGAATTGACAAAAATTTCGAAAGGACGGCGAGTTTCTTGGTCACTTTCTTGATTGAGCAAAATATCATTAATAGTAATATAAAGAGCATGGTCTGATACTGGCGGTTTTATTTTATAAGTAGAACCAATTAACATTTCAGGACGTTTTGTACTTTCGGTGAGTTTATCCGCGATGCCTTTTATTTTTTCTTTAACAGGCAGCTGATCAGCAACTAACACCTTAACCGCAGTGATCGCTTGATTAATTTCTCTCATTATTAGTTTCCTCGTTATTTTTTGCCAGGGCTTTTAGAGCTTACCGTAGTAACCTTCTTTTAAAGCGTCATGAAGATTTGCAGCCGTATGCGTTTCGCCGTCGTAAACCACCTCTTCATTACCTTTCGCTAAAATCTCAGTGCCATCGGCTAAGGTAAACTGATACGTTACATTAGCGAGTTCTTCGTCTTTTACTAATACGCCTTGATGGACTTCTGGGTTAAAACGAAAAGTCGTACAGCCTTTCAAGCCCTGGTCGTATGCATACAAATAGATATCTTTGAAGTTTTCATAATCGATATCAGTTGGAACATTAATTGTTTTTGAAATAGACGAGTCTATCCAGTATTGTGCCGCAGACTGAATATCAACATGTTCTTTAGGAGCGATGGCATCGGCAGATACAAAATAGTTAGGCAGCTTTTTATTGTCATCTTCGCTATATGCCAAAGCATCTTTATTGATAAAATGACGATATGCCAGCAGTTCATAACTTGAAACAGCGACGGATTCTTTTGATTTCTTACCTTGACGAATAATATTGCGGTGATATTCATGTGCAAAGCTTGGTTCAATACCATTAGATACATTATTACCTAGACTGAGCGCTAAAGTGCCTGTGGGTGCTATTGAAGAATGATGTGTAAAACGGGCGCCAACCTCAGCTAACGCTTCGACAAGTTCAGGATTTTCTTCAGCGATACGCTGCATATAACGACTGTATTTTGCGTGCAGAACTGAACCTTTTATTTTATCCGCCACTTTTATGCCGTCTTTTATCATTTCGGGGCGTTTTACTAGCATTTGCTGAGTTACCACGAACGTTTGTGCAAGTATCGGCGCAGGACCTTTTTCTTTTGCTAAATTTAACGCTTCTTGCCACCCCGTTATCGCTAAAACTTTTGATACTTTGTCAGTAAAAGCCAGGGCTTCAGGACTATTATAAGGTATTTTTAATAATGTCAGAGCTGAGCCTAATCCTAAGTACCCCATACCATGACGGCGCTTACTTTGAATTTCTTGCTGTTGTTCAGGCAGTGGTAAGCCATTAATTTCTACTACGTTGTCGAGCATGCGGGTAAAAACTTTAATAACTTCGCGGTATTTATCCCAATTAAATTTCGCACTAGAAGTGAAAGGTTGCTCAACAAATTTAACTAAATTTACTGAACCCAGCAGACAAGCACCGTTGGGCGGTAATATTTGTTCGCCGCAGGGATTACTTGCACGTAGTTTTTCACAAAACCAGTTGTTATTCATTTCGTTAGCATGGTCAATGAGTAAAAAACCTGGTTCAGCATAGTCAAATGTATTGCTCATTATCATATCCCACAGCCTAACAGCTGGTATCGTGCTATAAATTTTACAGGCGATTTTACCTTCATGATTCAATACATAATTATGTTTTTTAATATAAGCGTTATCAAAATAATTCTCTTTGAAGAGTATTTTATCCCGATCGGTGATAGCGATATCATCGGCAAGTAACTCTTGGTGAGAAATAGGAAAATTGAGTAACCAGTCTTGTTGATTTTTTACAGCAGCAATAAATTCATCACTGATCAGTAGTGATAAATTAAATTGCCGTAACCGACCATCCTCGCGCTTCGCTAAAATAAAACGTTTAACATCAGGGTGAGAGATATCAAAAACCCCCATTTGCGCACCACGCCGCCCGCCGGCAGAACTAATGGTAAAACACATTTTATCGAAGATATCCATGAACGACAGTGGACCTGAAGTTGTGGCACCGGCGCCAGCAACAAAGGCACCACTAGGTCTTAAAGTTGAGAATTCATAACCAATACCACACCCCGCCTTTAACGTTAGGCCTGCTTGGTGCACCGCAGTTAATATACCCGTCATTGAATCGTCGATAGTGCCTGAAACCGTGCAGTTTATTGTTGATGTGGCGGGCTTAAATTTTTTGGCACCTGCATTTGATATTATTCGTCCCGCAGGATAGGCGCCACATTCCATCGCCCAAACAAATTTCTCGTACCACTTTTTCTTATCTTTATTTTCTATATCCGCGAGCGCTAAGGCAACTCGATGAAATGTTTCTGAAATAGTATTCTCTTGCGGGTGGCCATGTTTGTCTTTTAAGCGGTATTTTTTATCCCAAATATCAACTGAAGCGGCTTGTAATTTAATACTTGTCGCTAAGCCTGGTGAAAAAGCGTTTGTCATCAGCATTCCTTTATCATTTTATTTTTGGTGTATATTACCTATAAAAATAAATGACAAAAGCCAAAGCACTACATATTGCGATCAAGATCAATAAATAACACAACATATAGCTAGTTAGCGTAATAACGCTAAAGTTGGCATAAAAAAATGCCGATCGTTAAATCGGCATTTTTATAATTATCTTTAAGTAAGTTTTACTATCTCACTAAGGTAAGTGCTTACTTGCTAAATAATCATGTGACTGCATTTCTTGTAAACGACTTAAACAACGTTTGAACTCAAATTCCAAACCGCCGTGGCTGTATAAATTTTCCATTTCGACTTCAGCAGAAATAATTAATTTTACATTACGTTCATAAAATTCATCAACCAAGGCAATAAATCGACGGGCCGCATCTTCACGATCGACACTCATTTGTTTAACATTTGCTAATAATACCGTGTGATACAAACGACTTATCTCCATATAGTCAGTTTGACTACGTGCGGATTCACACAACACCGAAAAGTCAAAGTGCACAATACCGTCTGACTCTTCAATCGCCGATAATGAGCGATTATTTATTTTAACGTCAACATCTTTCTTACCTGGTTTGACCGACAATTGAATAAAATATTGCGCCAGGTTTTCACTTGCCTCTGCATCAAGTGGAGCATGGTAAATCTCGGCTTGCTCTAGGGTTCGCAAACGGTAATCAATACCGCTATCGACATTTACCACATCACAATGTTTATTGATGAGTTTAATAGCTGGTAAAAAACGTTCGCGTTGCAAACCATTTCGGTACAGACCGTCAGGTATAATATTTGACGTTGCCACTAAAGTAACATTATGTGCAAATAATTCTTCAAACAAAGCGCCAAGGATCATTGCATCGGTAATGTCGGAAACAAAAAATTCATCAAAACAAATAATACAGGTTTCATCAGCAAAACGTTTGGCAATTATTTTCAATGGGTCAGCTTGCCCGGTTAATGTTTTTAATTCTTGATGAACACGGTGCATAAAGCGATGAAAGTGAACACGCATTTTATTTTCAAAAGGCAAACAATCATAAAATGTATCAACTAAATAAGTTTTCCCTCGACCAACGCCACCCCAAAAATAAAGTCCTTGTATGGTTTTGGTTTCAGATGAGGCAACAATGCGCTTCCAGCGATTAAGCACCTTCTTAAATCCTTCAACGGGTAAGGGTTTATTTTGAAGATCTTCATAGAGACGCTGTAAGTTTTTTACCGCATTTTCCTGCGCATCGTCATGTAAAAAATCATCACGAGTTAAATCTTCATTATACTTATCTAGAGGTGAAAGCTTGATCATTTATTGGCCACTTATATTTTGTTTCACAAAGTCTTTACAGGACTAATGAAATATTTTCTTGAAATTAACAAATTCGCAATCATATTCATTAGGTAAGCGCGAACAGAAGCGCTATTATACAAAATAAGTTCCTATATTTTTACTAATTTTATTGAATATAACGAGGGTTTGACACTATGGATATAGTTTTAGCAATTTTTCTTTTATTAGTTGGTGCGGCAATAGGTTTTGTTGCTAGTCGTTTTTTATCTGCATCAGTCCAAGACAACCAGAAACTTAGTGAACGCGTTAGTAATAGTGAAGCCGCTTTAGCGCAATATAAACTCGATGTTGCAGAACATTTAGATGATTCAACAATACTTTTGGACAAAATGAATAGCACTTGCCAAACAGCCATGTTGCAAATGGAAAAAAGTACGCAGTTATTAAAACAAGCAACACCTTCAGACGTTGATGGCATGCCTTTTTTCTCAAAAGAAACACAAGAACAACTTGCACAAACCGTATCATTACGTCACAGCCGAGCCGAACGTAAGAGTGAAGAAACAAGCACAGAACCACCACTTGACTACTCAGGTCAAGCGAGTGGACTTTTTGCCGACAAGAAACAAAGTGTTACAAATGTAGGCTAATGTTCTTTGGAACTAACGCACACAGCATAGGTCTTTAGTTAAGTATAAAATTACATTAATCATTTATGTTTATAAGAAGGTTGTCTCTTTTATGAAAAAACTGTCTGTTTTAGCAACAAGTATTCTTCTTTCCGGCTCTATTGCCGTGGCAAGTTTGCCCGTCCAAGCCAATTTACCTTTTTCCGTTAGTGGTCAACAGTTGCCAAGTTTAGCGCCGATGCTAGAGAAGGTTACTCCGGGTGTCGTGCTAATTTCGGTTACCGGTACCCACGAAGATAAATCTAAAGTACCAGATGCTTTAAAGTTTTTCTTTGGTAATCCTCAACAAAACCAAGCAAGAAAACGTGAATTTCGAGGTTTAGGCTCAGGGGTCATTATTGATGCTGCACAAGGCTACATAGTTACTAATAATCATGTCATCAATGAAGCTGATGAAATTCAAATAACGTTAAAAGACGGTCGTCAAATCACCGCCAAGAGAATTGGCTCCGATGCCAGTAGTGATATCGCTTTACTACAAATAGACGCTGAAGATTTAATTGAAGTAAAATTAGCTGACTCAGATGATATACGAGTTGGAGACTTTGCTGTTGCCATTGGTAGCCCTTTTGGTTTAGGTCAAACCGTCACTTCAGGTATTATAAGTGCTTTAGGACGTAGCGGATTAAACGCGCAGAATTACGAAGACTTTATTCAAACTGATGCTGCTATTAACAGCGGTAATTCAGGTGGCGCACTCATTAACTTACACGGTAAACTTGTTGGCATTAATACGGCGATATTAGGCCCTAATGGTGGCAATGTGGGTATTGGCTTTGCCATACCCAGTAATATGGTCGATAACATTGTTAGACAATTGATTGAGTTTGGCGAAGTTCGCCGCGGTGTACTTGGCGTGTTAGGCCGAAGTGTCAATGGTGAAATCGCCAAGGCACTAGAACTCGAGTCGAGCCAAGGTGGCTTTATCGAGCAAGTCGTTGCTGATTCTGCTGCTGCCGATGCCGGTATTGAGTCCGGTGATGTTATTACCAAAGTGAACGGAAAAGTGGTGAAAACGTTTGCCGCCATTCGAGGAAAGATTGGCTCGATTGGCGCAGGCAAGTCTGTTGAATTAACGGTCATCAAAAAAGACGGCTCAGAAAAGACTTATGACGTTACGCTTAAAAAACAAGAAACAGCAAAAGTAGAGGCCGCAAGCATTCACAGAATGTTAGATGGCGCTGAACTTGAAAATAGTACGAATGATCAAGGTATTGATATTAAGTCAGTCGAAGAAGAAAGTCCCGCCGCCGCTATTGGTTTACAAAGAGGTGACGTGATCAGCGGAATAAACCGCACGCGTATAAAGTCTATAGGTGAATTACGCAGTTACTTAAATGATAACAAAGGGGTTTTTGCGCTCAATATTGTCAGGGGTAATAGCACATTATTTTTAATGATCCGCTAACACCGCAAGGGTGATAATGGACTTATCTAAAGGCTCTTTATGAGCCTTTTTTATTTTTCAAACTATAAGATTAAAGCAGACCTATGCTATGCTAGCGATATTAAACACTCATCATAAAAATTAATTTTGAACATAATAAACCTAATAAAATACATTGTTCGTCCAGCCAGTTATGGCGTGATGTTAGCTGTCACTTTACTTCTATTAGTGCCAGAGTTACGCAACAACACTTTGCAAGTACTACAAAACAATCAACCACAACAACAACCATTATCTTATGCAAAAGCAGTAAGTACCGCCAGTCCTGCTGTTGTTAACATCTATTCAGAAGATATAAGCACTAGCCCTGTCTATGGTGCAAAAGCGAGAAGATCTACCCGCTTAGGTTCAGGGGTTATTATGGATTCTAACGGATATATATTAACTAATTTTCACGTCGTACAAAATGCTGATTTAATTAATGTTGATCTGCAAAATGGCCAACGTTTTCCTGCAGAACTTATTGGTTATGATACTTATACTGATTTAGCCGTCCTTAAAGTAGACACAGCGAACCTACCGGTTATTCCACAAAGAGCTGATTTACAATCACTTGCTGGTGATGTGGTTTTAGCGATAGGTAATCCACTAAATTTAGGACAAACAGTGACTCAAGGCGTGATAAGTGCCACAGGTCGTAGCGGTTTAAGTGTCATTAATTATTTAGAATTATTACAGATGGACGCGGCCATTAATGATGGTAATTCCGGCGGCGCGCTTATCAATACTAATGGCGAGCTGGTAGGTATTAATTCAAGAAAGTTCATTGATACAGAAAGGAATATTCAGGGAATATTTTTCGCCGTTCCTTATTCACTCGCCCATAAAGTGATGAGAAAAATAATTGCTAATGGTCGGGTCATACGTGGCTACTTAGGCGTAAGTATCAACTCGCTACCAAACAACTTTAAAGGTTTTACTATTGCTGGCGTTGAAAAGAACAGCCCTGCCTTTAGAGCTGGCTTACAACCGGGTGATATCGTTTACCAGATTAATAATGTCGCCATTAGTTCATTTATACAAGCACAAGATATTGTGGCTGAAACTCAACCTGGCACCGTATTACCTTTTAAATTAATACGAAAGAAACAGTTAATAGAAGTATCTGTCACTATTTCTGAAAAGGCAAAAGATTAGCCAGTGATTAAATGATAATGCCAAATGTTTTTTATCTCTTGCGCCAAAAGTTAACAAAAATTTGGCGCTGTTGATAAATAATTTGCCTAGCTCGTTCAGCTCAGCTCAGCAAGACAGTGATTAAATTATAACGCCATGGGTGTTTTATCACTTGCGCTAAAAATCAACTAACATCCGGCGCTGTTGATAAACAATTTGCCTAGCTCGTTCAGCTCAGCAAGACAGTGATTAAATTATAACGCCATGGGTGTTTTATCACTTGGCTAAAAATTAACTAACATCCGGCGCTGTTGATAAACAATTTGCCTAGTTCGTTCAGCTCAGCTCAGCTCAGCAAGACAGTATTGATTACGGCCATTTTTTTTCGCCTGATAGAGTAAACTGTCCGCTTTTTTCATAACATTAGCGACAACAACAGACTGAGACGACTTAACCACCACAGCACCAACACTGACTGTTAATTGTGGCGACACACTAGAATATTGATGTTTGATTTTTTTATCTTTGATCGCTTGAGCAATATTACTGAGCATAATTTCAGCGCCCGCTTTATCACAATCAGGTAAGATGAGCACAAATTCTTCACCACCATAGCGTGCGATAAAGTCTCGTGGTCTTACACAGATTTCACGAAGCGCCTGTCCAACTTGCCTTAAAGCAACATCGCCAGCGCCATGACCGTAGCCATCATTATATTGTTTAAAGTAATCTATATCGAGAATTGCCACGAGTAAATTGGTATGCTCATATTTATTTGCTGCAACTTCATCTTTTAAAACAAGATCCATCTTACGCCGGTTATTAACCCCTGTTAAGGCGTCAATATGAGCAATTTCATCTAACATTTTACGTTGACGAATTAATTCTAAATGCATCATCACGCGAGCAATAACAATGTTGGGTTTAAAGGGCTTATAAATATAATCACAGCCGCCTAAATTAAAACCACGCTCTTCATCATCATCATTAGCTAAACCTGTGATAAAAATGACCGATATATTGATTGTCTTAGGATCATTTTTCAAAGAATCGATGACCTCAAAACCAGAAATATCAGGCATAATCACATCTAATAAGATAAGATCAGGAAGATGTTTTCTAGCAAGTTCTCTGGCTTGTTTACCATTTTTCGCAAAAATAATTTTTGCTTGTTCCTGCAACAACTCTTTTAGCATTTTACGGTTTGCTTTATCGTCATCAACAATTAAAATGATTTGCTCTAAAGTTTTCATTTTCCGCTATCAACTTTTTTCTTTTAAAACAGATAATAATCAAGCCAAACTTGACCCACTAATACTCACTTGCCCTTGAGTCGACTAATAGACAAGTTTATTCCTTAATGCTTCGATACGGTTTAATGCGCTAGCGTATTCGATATCTTCAACTAATTCGACAATATTATCAACAAGTTCAACGAGATCACTTCCTCGGGTATATTCGAGTAACTGTGGTAATAAGTCTTCGACTTCTGCATCTTCTTTTTTAAGTAAGTCGACAATAGAATTTAACAGTACGAGTAGTAACTCTTTGTTAATGGCCTTTTTAGGCTCATCACTTAATAAATCTGTATTGCTATTAGTCAAGGTCGCTAAGGCTGATAATATCTTCTGGTGTTCTGTTATCAGTTGTCTCATGAGTGATAAACAGTTCTCAGGTTGCTCTTTTATTTTTCCTTCTAGCTCTGCTGATAACTCAGCTAAACAGAAGGCACCAATGTAAGCGGCATTAGATTTCAAAGAATGAACCATGCGATATAAACTTTCAACGTCTTTATCTTGGTAAGCTTGCTCTATTTTTTGAGGAATTTTTAGGGTACTTTTATGAAAGTCGATAACGAGTTTTTGATAAATATGCTGTCTGCCACCCATCGCCTGCAAGGCTTTCTTACTGTTTAAGCAACTCAGTTGTGCAATGCGATCCATTAATGTTTTTTCGGGGTTATCCGAAATCAACTCAGTAATATCAATATTTTGCTCTTTAATATCGACAGATTTGTTTACCACGGCATTAATTTTATCACTTAAGTATTTTGCCATTAAACTAAATAACGCGTTAGGGTCAATCGGTTTAGTAAAATATTCATTCATACCGGCTGCCAAACATTTATTGAGCTCATCTGGCATCGCGTGAGCTGTCATGGCAATAATAGGCAGCTTTTTAAATTGGGCTTGTTTTCTAATTTCTTGTGTGGCCGTTACCCCATCCATTTCAGGCATTTGAATGTCCATCAAAACTAAGTCATAACTTTTATTGGCTAATTTCTCTAAAGCGACAAGGCCATTTTCTGCAACATCAACATTCGCTTGGGTATCTTCTAAAAACCCTAAAACAACCTGTTGGTTTAACTCATTATCTTCAACTAATAATATGTCGGTTGTTGAAAAATCCATTAAACTTGCATTTTTTATGCTGTAAAAGTCTTCATCAGGGGAAATTTTCAATACATCCATCATCGCCTCTAATAGCAAGCTGGCATTAACAGGTTTCTCTAAGAAGCCATCAATACCCGATGAATGTGCTAACGGCATGGCATCACTTTTATCAAATGCCGTCACCATTAACACCGCTCGAACGTTATATTGATTTTTATCATCTTGTATCGCTTTAGCAAAAGCAATACCGTCCATTTTGGGCATACGCCAATCAGTAATAACCAAGTCATAAGATTTATGATTACTTTTTGCCGTTGCTAACAATGCTAATGCTGTTTCTGCGCTGGCTACGGCGGTAATTTCACAATGAAACTCTTGTAACAACTCAGTAATAACATTCAAGCAAAGCTCATTATCATCCACCACTAAAATATTAAGTCCTTTAATAGCGTCAATATTTATCAGCTCATTGCCCGGTAAATCGCTTTTTTCACAGACAATATTAAAGCTAAATTTACTGCCTTTTCCTAACGTACTCTCAACCCAAATCTCACCACCCATCAAACCACTTAACTCTTTACAAATGGATAAGCCTAAACCTGTGCCACCAAATTTTCGGGTAATTGAACTGTCTGCTTGGGTGAACGACTGAAAGAGGTTATTCATTGTTGATTGTTCGAGACCGATACCCGTATCACTCACACTAAATTCAAGCGTAAGCTGATTACTATCATCAGCCATTAATGACTGTTTAGCCAGACCGACTTCAATAAGGATATGTCCTTGTTCGGTAAACTTAATAGCATTACTCACTAAGTTAACTAAAATTTGCTGCAGGCGAACCGGATCAGACTTGATATGCTTTGGCACATCACTATGTACTTTAACAATAAGCTCTAAATCTTTAGCATGAGCACGCAACGCACAAATATTATTGGTTTTCTTAATTAAGCCACCCATATTCATTGTTACCGACTCTACTGACATTTTACCGGCTTCAATTTTGGAGAAATCTAGAATATCGTTAATTAGCCCTAAAAGCGCTTGAGAAGCGTCTTGGGTTTTGCTAATTAAGTCTTTTTGATGGGGATTTAAATCCGTTTTCAGCGTTAAATAACCTAAACCGATAATAGCATTCATCGGTGTGCGAATTTCATGACTCATTTTAGCCAAAAACTCACCTTTTGCTTGCATCGCATATTCGAGTTCAACGGTACGCTCAGCGACTTTCGTCTCTAAACTGCGGTTAATATCTAGCAAGGTTAAATGCGTTTCAACACGCGATAATAGTTCGTATTTTGAGATAGGTTTAGTTAAATAATCATTACCGCCAGCAGAAAAACTTTCAACTAAGTCAACGACTTGATTTTTAGCCGTTAAAAAGATCACCGGTAACTCATTAACTGAATATTTTTCTCGAAGTTTTCGACAGACTTCATAACCTGAAATTTTTGGCATCATAATATCAAGTAAAATTAAATCAAACGGACGTTCCCCCGCCAACAAGCCTTCACTCGCTTGTTCAATAAGCGCTAAAGCTTGCTCACCACCGTGGGCTTGAAAAAGCTGATAATCCAGTGGCAATAAATAGTTATTTAAGACTTGACGGTTAATCGGATCGTCATCAACGATTAATACTCGAAAATCATTATTCTCCTTATTGGTCGTACTATTTTTCGGTGATAAAATATCAACAGGAAAGTAGTCAATAGTGTCATCTAGGGCCTGTAATCGTGATAACTGTTGCTTAGTTTGCTCATGGTTTACATCCCCCACGGCGATAAGTTCACTTAATTCACTATCACTTATATCGTAAATCGGAAGCGTGAAGCTAAATATGCTGCCTTTATTCTGTGTCGAGCTTACCGTTATAGTACCGCCATGTAACTCAACAAGCTGTTTAGAAACCGCTAAGCCTAAACCTGTGCCACTTGCGGCACGCGTCTCGTTACCCGTAACTTGTTCAAATGATTTAAAAATAGTCGCCAAATTTTCTGTTGCAATCCCAATCCCAGTATCACTGATATCAATACAAACAAATTGCTGTTCATCAGTACGGCTATTGCCCACTAATTGCGCAGAAATAGTCACTGTACCTGATGGGGTAAACTTAATGGCATTGCCAACTAAATTAAAAAGAATTTGCTGCAAACGGTCCTCATCAGCTTTGACCGCAGGGAAATCTTTAGCAATATTATTAATTAGTTCAATGTCTTTTGTTTTTAATGTGGCTCGAGATAAAGTAAAGACCACATCAACCATACTGTTAATATCAATTGCAGAGGTCTGTATTTGTAAACCATGATTTTTTAATTTTGAAAAATCTAAGATATCATTCACTAAGTTTGATAACCGTCGACCACTCGCCACCA
Organism: Colwellia sp. BRX10-9; assembly: GCF_014077405.1. Lineage (NCBI taxonomy): Bacteria > Pseudomonadati > Pseudomonadota > Gammaproteobacteria > Alteromonadales > Colwelliaceae > Colwellia > Colwellia sp. BRX10-9. Next base: position 47,288 of record NZ_JACGVV010000003.1, read on the forward strand.
CCATGGATAGGTCATGATTCGCTTTTTCCGGCAACTGCCCAGCAACACCGTCAATTAATGACTCGGCTAAACCAATAATACCGTTTAAAGGAGTACGTAATTCATGGGAAGTATTAGCTAAAAATTCATCTTTTAATTTATCAACACGGGTTAAACGTAAATTAATGGCTTGCTCTTTTAAACGTTGGTAATTCAAACGATATATATAAGAGATTAGCGCGCCAATACCGACAATAAAATAAAAAGTAAACGCCCACCAAGAAAGCCATGGCGCTGGTAATACCGTAACGTTTAATGACTTCCCTTGTTCGTTCCAGTAGCCGTCACCATTACTGGCTTTTACCCGAAAGACATAATCGCCTGCGGGTAAATTGGTGTAAGTGGCTCGGCGATTTTTTGCATCGGTATAAACCCATTTTTCATCAAAGCCTTCAAGTGTGTAAGCATATTTATTACTCATTGGCTCAGAAAAGTGGAGAGCTGAAAATTCAAAAGTGATCAGTTTTTCAAGGTGAGTTAACGTTAGTTGTGTTAATTCATTGATGACGGCATCAAGCATAAATGGCTGTTCAGTTTTATTGCCACTTTCTTCATATGAGCCCACTTTAACCGTTTCGTTATGTACCAAAAAATTGGTTAGGACAATGTTGGGTAATCTGGTGTCGTCTTTAATATCTTGTGGATAAAAATGGTTATAACCATTAACACCACCAAAAAACAACTCACCCGATTTGCTTTTATAATATGAAAGTGTGGCAAACTCCTTTGATTGAAGTCCATCGGTAACATCATAGTTTTTAAAATTTTCTGTTTCTGGATTAAAGTGTGACAAGCCATTAGTCGTACTCAACCATAAGTGACCTTGTTCATCTTCTAAGATGCCATAAATAGTAGAACTGGCAAGACCATGTTTTTCTTTATAATGGGTGAACTTTTCTGTTAATGGGTCAAATTTATTTAAACCATTTGAAGTCCCCAACCATAAAATACCGTCACTCGTTTGATGAATTGCATCAACAAATTGATTACTAAGGCTATTGTCATTTTTGGGGTCGTGCTTAAAGTGCGTAAAAGTATTCGTTTTAGGATCAAACTTATTCAAGCCACTAAACATGGTGCCGAGCCAAAGAAAGCCTTTATCGTCTTTATGTATCGCCCATATATTATTTCCTGACAAAGAATTTATATTGTTAGGATCGTGCATAAAGCGAGTAAACTTTTTAGTGCGCGTATCAAATTTATTGAGACCGCCCCCCCAAGTACCTATCCATAAAGTATGCTCATTCTCTTGAAAAATAGGTAGTATTTTATTATGGCTAATACTGTTTGGATCATCAGGATTATGCATAAAGCGCGTAAAAACTTTTGTTTTAACATCAAAAAGATTTAAACCGCCACCAACGGTACCCACCCAAACACCTTGTTTTTCATCATTGATTAACCAAGTAACCGTATTCGATCCTATGCTATTATTATTGGTCGGATCATGTAAATATTGATGATATTCGCCTGTCGTTTTGTCATATTCATTTAACCCTGATTGATAGGTTGAAATTAATAATTTATCGGTAGAGTGTTCCAAAAAGTGAAAAAAAGCACCACCTTGTAAGTTATTATTTTTTGTAACATCTTGTACTGTATGGTTAAATTGTTCTCTAGATACGTCATATTTATCAATACCATTGATATATGTACCTATCCATAGGTTATTTGCATTATCATTAATAATGGCTCTGATATCATTGTCGATTAAGCTATCAGGGTTTTTCTTGTCTGATTGCAGGTGCTCAATACTTTTGCTGATGAGGTTATAGCGATAAAGCCCCTTATTCCTAGTCGTTATCCATAAGTCTTTATTATTCTGTAATAAAAATGAGGTAATATGGCTACTAGCAAGTTCATTAATTAATGTGTTGTGATCACTAAGCAAACCACTTTTCTTGTGGTATAAATACAAACCATTTTCAGTGCCCAACCATAATGTATTATCGTCATATTCGAAAAGGCTGGTGATACTTTGCTCTTTCAACTCTACTTTCACAGCGTTCAGCGTCTTAGCTTTCACATCAAAAAAACTAAGTCCACCTTGAGTACCCAACCATAAATCATTGTTGCTATCTTCGAGAATAGCTTGAATATTGTTACGTAAAGCATTATTTTCTTCACTCTGGTGGGAGAATAGAACAAAACTTTCGCCATTAAATTTATTTAATCCATTTTTGGTGCCTACCCATACGCTACCAAACTTATCGGCAGTTAATGTTTGAACAATATTGTTACTCAAACTATTATTTTGTTTGTTGTCATGTAGAAACGTAGTAAATAACTCGGTACTTTTATTAAACCTATTTAAACCGTTTACCGTTCCAAACCATAAATTTTCATTGCTGTCTTGGGTAATCGATAAAACATTATTATTAGATAAACTATCAAGTTTATCGCTATTGCTGCGGTACACTTTAAATTGATAACCATCAAAGCGATTAAGACCATCAGTAGTACCAGCCCAAATAAAGCCTTGTTTATCGTGATAAAGAGCTTGCACTGATGCTTGTGATAACCCTTGGTCGCGAGAGAAGTGATCAAAACTATACTTCGAGTTTTCTGCATAGCTGTGTAGCGACGTAGCACATAATATGATGAGGGAAAGTAATTGAATTAAGCAGCGCATTTGTTTCTTCTTTTTATAAATAATGATTCAAGGAAGCTGGTATGTAGCTTAAATATAAAGTTTGACATCAACAAGTTATAATTAAAATTATCACTTGACAAGAAATTCAATTAATTACTATGCTATTGCAGCTTTATTTCAATGTACTGGTATAAAGTAAGGTAAATAATACCTCTAATCTAAGGATAAAAATATGTCTAATAATAAAAGTAACGCAGATCATCTACATGACGCTGGAGTAGTGAACAAAGCAGAGCTAAGTGATGAACATCTAAAAGCCATCGATAGTTTATCAAAAGAAGAAGTTGCACAATTAGAGTCTATTCATAAAAGTGCGAACAAAGGCAATGATAAGCCTGTTGGCGTTATTGTTTAATGGAAAAAAAGAATACGTTAACTCATTATCAACGTTTAAATACAAACCTTTTGTTAATGAAAATGCGAGCAGGGGCTGTAAATAGTACTTTTACTCAACTTGCTTGTTACCCTGATGTTTGTATAGAACAAGCCATCGTAAATTATAAAATATCAACGACATCTACAGAGTTGATGAAAGAAGTTATTCGTTGCGCTAAATTACGACCTGAAGACCCTATATCAAAACCCCTTATTGCTTACATGGAACAACATATTCCTGAAGAGCTTAATCACGACGAGTGGTGCTTAGAAGACTTAGAAGTACTTGGGGTGCCCAGAGAGTCTGTTATCAATAAAATACCTTCAACCAATTTAGCCGCCTTAATTGGTTCACAATATTACTGGATCCGCCATGCTGACCCGATTGCCTTTATGGGATACTTGGCCTGTTTAGAGGTGAACCACCCTACCGTAGAATATGTTGAAACATTAATTGAAACTTCAGGTCTACCGGCAGCAGGCTTTAACAGTTTAATGCATCATGCCAAAGTTGATTCACATCATAAGCAAGATATTATCGATACGATAAACGCTTTACCATTAACGCAAGAGCAATATAAATTGATGGAACTAAGTGCTTTTCAGACTTATCGCTATGTCGCTTTAGTGATGGAAGATGTTTGTCGGGTAGCACCCGTTCAACAAAAAACGAGTACTTAATATCAAGGTTCGTTATTATTCTTTGTGGTAAGAAAAGTATTTATTTGATTATTTTTCACATAATTTGGTAACTGTTTTTTATATCCACTCACACGATGGCAACCGCCTTTGCTGCTTTATCTAAATTCAAATATCCTGAAGGATAATCTTTTACATCGGGTAATTTTGGCGTTTTCCCTTTTAATGCAAGTGCTAAATAACAGTGACTTAATGATAGCAACAATTTATTTTTTATCAGTATTGCTAATGCTTTATTCACGTTGATGTCATCATTAGGGAGTGCTAACTCGGCTAACTTACTGATCAAACGACTTTTTGACACTGGCTCTTCACATAATCTGTAAATACATGCTGTTAAACCTGATAATTGATGGGTAACGTTAGTAGCCACTTTACGGGTGTCAATAACAACAATATTTTCGCCTTGGTCGCTCATATAAAGTAAGGGTACTGAGCTACCACTCCACTGCTGTGACCATAGCGTAACTTGCTCTTGTAGTAACTTATGACCCGCTACATTGTGAACATTACCAACAGTTAAACTAAAAACAGCTTGATTTTTTGTTGATTTCTCATCAAAAAAATAGGCGATATTAGCAAGTTCATTCTCTGTTAAAGGATAAATATATTGATAACTTTGTAATGGTTCAAGCGTTAGGCCGTACTTTTTAGGGTCTTTAAAATAAGGGCTAAAGCGCGGATAGCGTATTTTAATCAGTTCATGATAAGGTGGTTGTAAGTGCATAATAAGCGGCAGTATTTTTGCCATTTCATCATACCAATGGTCTTTTTCATTTGGCGCTCCACATAACAAATTCCATGAAACCCTCACACCAAAATTTAAGCTCCATTTAAGTGCAGAAACATTTTGAATACCTGTAGCACCTTTAGCAACGAGCTTTAAAAAATCGTCGTGCAAACTTTCAAAGCCAGGTTGTATCCATTTTACCCCAGCATCAGCTAGTTGAGCGACATGCTCTTTTTTCAGGTTAGACTTTGTTTCATAAAAAATATTATATTTTTGTTCCTTACTTAATGCAGGTAGCACTGTTTTCATGTATTCCATCGGTAAAATATTATCAACAATTTCTAATTTATTAATGTTGTATTTTTGATGAAGCTCCTCAAATTCAGCTAATACTGCTGACGAAGACTTTGAGCGATGCGTCATGCTAACACCGTTTAAGCCACAAAAGGTGCAATGCTTTTTGGCTCCCCACCAGCATCCTCTCGAGGTTTCAGCTAACAACCCCGGATGAATACTTGCCGTTAAATCTAAATGATTTAACGTACTAAAATAGCTGTCGTAAATGGGGATACCTACCTGAGCCATATCTTCAATATAACCACGTGGTGGCTTGGTTGACACCTTGTTTTGTGAGAGCAATAAGTCATTATTTTTTTGGCAAATAAAACCATGCGGTAAGTTATGCGTGCCAATAAATTCATTACGCATCAGCTTATCAATGAACTTACCGATAACGTCGTCACACTCACCTGAAAAAACGTAATCAACCCACGGAAAAGACTCACTGATGGTTTGCCCCATAATACTTTCACAATTTGCCCCTCCCATCATTGTTACTACATTGCTATTTTTTTCTTTGATCATGCGTAGTAACGCCAAAGAGGCACAATTTTGTTGGAAGGTAGAAGTACAGGCTACGACTTTGGGTGAGTCTGCTAGGATGCGATCAGCTAATTCAGCAATATATTGTTCCGCTTTATTTCTAGTGGATAAAAGTTGCTGTTTTATGATGTCGGTCAAATCAGTGAATAGCCCAAAGAAACCGTCGTCATCACGTTTTTTGTCCGGAAAAGCACCACGAGAAAATGTCCATTCGCCAATGAGATGTTCAAAAAAAGAGTTGTCTATTTGATCATAAAGTTCAAGGCCAATTTTGGTCGAGAATTCAACATTGCCATATATTGTTTCTACTTGGTGACCATATTTATTAATATAATTTTCAATAAGCCCCAGTGCTAGAGAAGGCCGAGTAATTGAAGAATACGGCATATTGATCAAGTAGATAGTTGAAAGCATGAAAGAGACAAGTCTTATTAAATTTAATTAAACGATATATTAACAACTAAAATTATTTTTCGCTTCCTTTAATCTCTTTTGTATAAAGAGACAAAGTTTGTACACTTTTATCGACCTAACAAAACAAATATTGTATCTTTAGTCATTGTTATTGTTTATAAAGTTAAAAAAGACATGGAAGCCTTGCATAAAAGAACCATACAACCTGATATCCATGATCATCGTGATCACCAATTTTGTCTGCATCACGGTGACAAATCGCCCCAGTACAGCCATATAACTTGCCCAATTAAATTAAAAGAGCAAATGGCTGAAGATATTCTCCCTATGGTAGATTTACGCAAGAGTCTTACCTCTGAGATAATTAACCAAGGCTTACTTAATTCATGTTCAGCCTGTGCTATTGCAGTAGCGGCTGAACTTTATTTAGTCAAAGATAATCAGCCTTTTATTAATGAGAACATCAGTAATATCGATGCTTCACAAATGTTCATTTACTACAATGAGCGCGTAATAGAAGGTAAAGTTGATTTAAATGCCCCTGTTTTTATTCGTAACGGAATTAAATCTTTGTTTAAAAACGGCATTTGTTCAGAAGTCTCTTGGCCTTATCCTGAAACAACATTACCCAAAAGCATTAAAAATATTATTAGGACAGGCAGCGTTGCAGAAATTACAGCAGCGATAGCAAAAGCACTAAAAGACAATGAAACCGAATTACATGCTGCTATTTCACAAAGCCCCTCGATGCAGGCACTCACACAAGCAAAAAAACATATAATCAACCGTTATTGCAAATTAACCCTAGATAACGGTTTGCTAGACCTAAAAATGTCTTTGTCGAAAGGCTTTCCTGTTATTTTTGGCATGATGGTACCGAGAAGTTTTTATTTAACACCGGCGAGTGGTATTTTTACTATGCCTTCCCAAAATGAAATTAGGCTCGGTGGTCATGCCTTACTAGCGGTTGGATATAATGATGCCGCGCAGCACTTTATTGTTAGAAATTCATGGGGTGAAGAATTTGGCGACAAAGGCTATTGCTATATACCTTATGATTTTTTTATTGGTAAATATAACACCAATCAAATAAGTCAGCCTGAAGAGACACAAGATAACACCTTTAGCTTTTGGTGCCTGACTCATGACTAATTACTGGGTAACAAGTTATGAGTCATCGGTGTGACCATTTAATGGCATTAATCTTAGGTAGATAAACTTAGATACATAAACTTAGATACATTAGCCTAACCATCAATCAATACCGTTAATATTTGCGGATTATTGTGCAATGTTCGATGCACAGGACAACGGTCAGCTATTTCCATTAATCGTTTTTTTTCATTATCACTTAACGGCCCAAACAACTGAACTTTGCGAAGTAATGATTCTATCTTTTCATCATGCTCTGACGCTTTGTCTGCATCATTTAAATAATTACGCTCGTGGGATAAAGAAACTTCAACGTGCTGAAGCGGAATTTTTTTGTGGTCGGCATACATACGGATGGTCATTGCCGTGCAAGTACCTAGAGCAGCAAGTAAATGTTCATAAGGATCTGGACCTGAATTCTTCCCGCCTGACTGAGTCGGTTCATCCGCATACCAGTGATGGCTATCACTAAAAACTTCCTGCTGAAATTTGTGATCAAGCTCAGCAACCAAAACATGTCCCTTTGTAATGTTAACAGTCGAGATTTCAGGCGCGGGAAGATAACGACTCGCCCACCCTGAAATTGTTTGAGCAACATATTCACTATCAATTGATTTGGATAAAAGGTGATCAGCGGTATCTAGGCTAACAAAACTTTTAGGGTGTTTTGCCGCTTTGTAGATTTTCTCTGCATCTGCGATATCTACGGTTAAGTCAATCGGAGAGTGTAAGACCAATAAAGCTTTATTCAAGTGTTGTATATGTTCTGTCGTTTGATTACGTAAATCATCCAAAAATTGCTTCTTAATTGTAAATTCACGAGAACCTAAACTCACTTTCGCCGAACCGCTTTGTTCAATTTTATCAAGGTGTGCATCAAAGTTATGTATAACATGGCTTGCCTCATATGGGGCACCAATCGTTACTACGGCTTTAACTTTTGGAAGTTGTGAAGCCATAGCTAAAACAGCCGCGCCACCAAGACTATGACCTATTAAAAGTTGAGGAGCTTGATAATTTTGTTCAAGGAAGTGAGCGGCTGACAGTAAATCTTCAGTATTGGATGAAAAATTAGTATTGGCAAAATCACCGTCACTATTTCCTAAGCCAGTGAAGTCAAAACGAAAAACGGCAAAACCATGTTGCACCAAAAATCGACTAATACGTGATGCTGCCGCTATATCTTTACCACAAGTAAAACAGTGGGCAAAAAGTACATAGGCTCGAGTTTTTTGATCAGGCGTTTCTAACAAACCTGCTAGATATTGACCTTGGCTAGGAAATTCTACTTTTTTTCTCATCGGTTCTCTCCGGTGTGTTAATTAACGGCGTTAACTTACGTGCTATACGTAGATGACGTTAAGTAAGCAACAGTGGGTCGATAACCGCTTGCCAGTCGGTTAACCTTGATTGGTGATCTAACGGTACTTTACCAGCATTATTTATAAATAATGTTGGTGTTGCCCATACAGCCTTGGTGGCAGCATAACGAATAGGAGTACGAGCCTGGATGTAAGTATCGTTATTATTCATGCTGTTAATAAATTTTTCGCGGTCTACACTGGCATGCTCTTCAGAAAAATCGGCTATCAATTGAATTAAATCATAGTGAGACTTATGTAAAAACTTATCATTATAAAATTGTGCTTGTCGTTCAAATATAAATGTTGTGAAATCATAAAATTTACTGGCGTCACCCTGTGCTAACGCAAATAGCCCTAAACTCATATCCCAAGCCTGTCGGTGATTGCTAAGGGTGATTAAATGCACTCTAAGACTGACAGGCTTATCTTTATAATGTTTAGACACTGCCAGTAACGTTGGCCAGATAGTGCGAGAATGTGGGCATTGAATATCAATAAAAGCATCAAGAGTAATGAGTGCCGCTGCATCACCAAGAAGGAAACCGCTCGGGCGATGAGGAATAGGTATAGTCATTACAAATATTTCCCTGTATTACTTATCATTGATGATTATAGCTAAATAAATTACCTATGAGACTGTTGAAACTTTGCCATTGAATAACTGTTTTTCAACAAGTCGGTCTAATGCAAAGCGTCCACCATTAAAGATAACAACCAATGCGAGTAATACTCCCCATAATACATGTTCAGCATAGGCGACTGGCGCAATATCTTCTAAACTTATCACAGCAACAATATTAACAAAAAACAAACCTAAAGCAGAAAATCGACTCGCTAATCCAGCCATTAATAACAAGGGTAAAATAATTTCTGCACCCGTACCTAAATAAGCGGCTAATTCAAACGGTAGTACAGGTACTTGATATTCATATTCAAATAACATCAGTGTACTCTCCCAATCTCTGAGCTTCGTTAGTCCAGAGGCGAAAAAGGCCCAAGCAACATAAAAACGCGCAGCTAACAATGCGACGGGTTCTAACATACTAATTTTACTGGCAACATTACGATAAAAAAGGCTGGTTTGTAATAATAGATTTTGTAAAGTATCCATGGTTATTTCTCTTTAAAATAATAAATTAAGTTACGTTCAATAGCACTAATCAGCCATTGTTCAAATGAAAATTCGTTGTCATGATTTACTGCATTAAGGGCTTGTTCTAATGATTTACCAGCCAGTAAGTCATTGATAAAAAGACCTTCATTTATAGTTAATGTTGTTACTTTTGGCTGATATTCAGGACGGTAAACCATCACAAATTGTTCTAAAGGTTTTACTAATAGTGCTTGCTTTGCATTATTCATTGCCATTTTTCGTTGAAGTTCATCTTCATGATGGTGTGCATAAAAAATATCTTCTAATGGAAATGCTGTTTTCAACACGCGCACATTCTGATTAAATTCAATAAAAATATCCTTAGGTTCACTTTCACCAAGCACTTGCAATGACGTTTGTACCAAGGTCTGATCACGACCATTTAATGCACAATGAATGTGCCAATCTAGAGCAGAACAATCAGAAATATAAGGATAAATCATAGCTATTTTTGTTGTTTCTAAAAAGTGAGAAAAATTTTCTCCCCATAGAGCCCAGTCGCCTTGGTCTGGTGGCGATCTCCTTAAAAATTGATAAACTAGGTCTTCGCCAATATCACTATCTAACAATTCAAATACTGTTGGAAAACTAATCGTCAATGCTCGTTGAGCGTTAGCCAGTAGGTTTCGTCGATAAACAGTAATACCTTTAGCGTCAAAACCACATTGTTCTAAAACGGTTGAACCTTCATGCCAAATAACGTCTAGCAATGTTTGCTGGAGACTTTTATTGGGTTCATTTCTACCTGGTTCATTAATGCTTAGCTCAGTTTCAGGTTGTTCACTCATGTGCTCTTTCTCACTAATACCGCATGGGCAATATCACGCGCTTTTTTAGCTTCAGCAACCAGTACTGACCACTCGGGCAAATCGCTGTCCCATTCAATGAGTGTTGGCAGTGCCCCAAAACGGGTTAGCGCTTTTTTATAGCCTAACCAAACTTCATCAGAAACGGGGCAAGCATGATCATCAATGGTTAACTCTCCCACCAAAGGTATGCTACAACCGGCTAAGTGAATTTGTGCCACACTCGCCACGGGTAATTCATTAATATAATCAGCTATAGATTGCTGAATATCGCCGTTATCAAAATTTACACTATTAACGGCAATATTATTAATATCTAATAATATTTTTGCCCCCGTACGTTGATAGAGCTGTGTTAAAAATTCAGCCTCTGAAAGATGGCTTTCATCAAACTTTATATAAGCAGAAACATTTTCAATGATAAGTTCTCGCCCTAAAAAATCTTGTACTTTTTCAACTTGTTCACACATCGAGGCTAACGTCTGCTGAGTATGGGCAATCGGTAACAGATCACCACTGTGAATAACTTGCCCTTGTTGCTGTCCCCAAGTAAAACAGGCATGTTCAGACATAAGAAATGGGTCAATATTTTCCGTTAATTTTTTCAAACGATCCAAGTAATGCTGCGGAATGTTCTGTGCAGAGCCAAGCCCCATTGACGTTGAATGCAAACTAACTGGGTATTTCTCTCTAACTTGTTTAAGTACAGATAACGCAGCGCCGCCTTGACCAAAAAAGTTCTCCGAATGTACTTCAATAAAATCAACCTGTTTGGGCTGAGTTAGTATGTCGGTAAAATGAGGGTGCCTTAGACCAACGCCTATCATTACATTACTGTTGAATACCGACATACTCATTATTTAAGCGCCTTTCGTTGCTTTATAAAGCTTTTTAGCATCTGCTTTTGATAGTCCGCCAAGTGTTGAGCAAGTACCTTTAGTTACTAGCTTCCATTCACCTTTATCGTTATCAACCTTTGACTGACCGGCACATGAATGGGTACCCGCTAAATTTGCACAATCGTTTTGTGCCGCTTTTGCTACGCCATAACATTTTTCTTTCTTATCTGCTGCTTCTGCTGGTGCAACAATACCTGTCGAAATTACTGCAGCTAGTGCTGCACTTACTAATAATTTATTATTCATCATTTATCCTATTATTGTTTAAATGAGCAACTAGATCCGTTGCTCTAACCATTGTATTAATTGTTGTTGTGGTAAGCCACCTACACGCTGGTCAATAATTGCACTATTATTCACCAACATCAGCGTGGGTACACTACGTATACCATAATCAGCAGCTACACTTGCCATACTATCGACATCAATTTTAATCGTGTTAAATCTATTTTTCATCAGATCAGAGGCTCCTTCAACAATAGGAGACATTGTTTTACAAGGTCCACACCATGAAGCAGTAAAATATAACAGTGATATTGATGCTGAGATAATAGATCATCAATTGAGTCATCTAATGTTAGTTGTTTCATCATCAAGCCTTACCTAATGGGTGAGTATTAGTCGTAAATTTTTTCAATTTGCGCTTCTGTTAACCCTTTAATATCGGTCCAATTAGTCTGAGCGGTTTCAATATAACCCGGAATATCTGTTACCCATTTTTTTTGCACGTCTTTATTGAGGTTTAAATATAATTTGTCACCACGGATATGCCAGGCCATCGGATCGGTATCAAATTTTTTATTCATCGTAACGCCAAAGGCACAGAAACCACCGTACTGTGGTGCATATTTACTTGGCTCAGATTTAAAAAGGTCACGGTTATCTGCCGTAGAAAACTGGTAAATAGCGCCGTTGTAAGCTGCAGTGAATTGATCTGAGCCTTTCGTTGGTGAGCCTTTAGTAAAATAAGATACCGTATCATAGCCTTTAATCGCTAAATCATTGCCATTGGCATTTACTTCAATATTCGCTGCAAAACTTAAACTGCTAACTAATAAGGCAGAAGTCGCAAAGGTAGATTTTATCAATGTTGAAATTTTCATTTTGTTGCTCCAGTAATTAATTTTTACTCTGTCATGTTCAAAGTTTGTTTATTAATAAGGATGTTTCCTTGGTTGATAATATAGGCCTTTCAATTACCTAAAAGGAATGAGATAGTCCTAACTTTGAACCCTATCGTCCAGAATAGGTATAAAGAGAGATAAAATGGATCAACTTTCAGTCATCTTGCAACGCTTTTCGATGAATACTGAGGTTTTCTTTACCGGAAATTTATGTGGTATTAGTAATTTTAATCGCGAGCAAAATCAGGGACACTTGCACTTACTTCGCAGTGGAGAGTTAACGCTGATTGATGAGCGGGGTAAACCTCAATTAATTAATGAACCGACCGTGTTATTTTTCCCAACACCTCATGCTCATCGTATTATTGGTAGTGAGCATAATCCTCCTGAATTAGTTTGCGCTAACATCATCTATAACGAAAGTTCCTCTAATCCCATTGCTAATGCTCTGCCTACGAGAATGTCCTTTACACTTGGCGAAGACGAAAAACTGAAACAAACTGCAGATTGGTTATTCGAAGAAGCGTTTCACGAACGATGTGGACGACTTCCTATGATTAATTCGTTAACCAATATCTTTCTTATTCATGTACTTCGCCATGTACTCGATAACAATATTATGCAGCACGGATTACTCGCAGGATTAGCCCACCCTCAAGTATCGAGGGTATTATTAGCTGTTCATGATGCGCCACAGCATCAGTGGAGCTTAGAAGAAATGTCTGAGCTTGCAATGATGTCCCGTTCAAAATTTGCAGATATTTTTAAATGTACTGTTGGTCAAAGCCCTGGAGATTATTTAATTGATTGGCGTATTGTTGTGGCTAAAGGCTTATTAAAACAAGATAAATCTGTGGCATTAGTGGCTAATGCAGTTGGTTATGAAAATGGCTCGGCATTAGCACGGGTGTTTAGAAAAAAATTGGGAATATCCCCAAAGCAGTGGCTTGAACAAACACGCTAACTTAATTTGACTATGTGACATGACTTACCTTTTCAACGCAGCCAAAATTGGCTGCTATTAATGAAGTTATCTTTAATAATAAAACCAGCTATTGAAAAATAAATTATAAATAAAAATTTATGCAATACTGATATATTTTTATTTAACCGCCAAACCGCGAACGAAAAACATTACAATTTTTATTTGCTTAAACACTTAGCTTCAATATGATCTATTGATGAGAATATAGCGGTATATGCAGGGAGATTTTTGGTGAAAGAACATTTAGTCAATAAAAGTAACGTTAGGCGACTAACAAGCGCTGATTTCGGTCAATTATCAAGTGGTGAATCGACACAACTTTTTACCCTGCAAAACAACCGTGGGACTCAGATCAGTATCACTAACTTTGGCGGCATAATCACCGCCATTAACACACAAGATAGCAAAGGTATTTTTGCTGATATCGTTTTAGGTTACGATAACATTGAAAGCTACGAACACGACCCTTATTATCTAGGTGCCATTATTGGTCGCTACGCCGGTAGAATTGAGCAAGGGACTTTCAGTATTGCTGATGAAACTTTTCAGCTGACCTTAAATGCTCCTGACAGCCAACTTCATGGAGGAAAAAAAGCCCTTAACAAGCAATTATGGCAAGCCAATACATTTCAAAATAACAGCTCGGCAAGTGTAGTGCTCACTTATACTAGCCCCGATGGCGAAGAAGGTTTTCCCGGCACCGTTACTTTTAAAGTAATTTATACTTTAGATGACGATAACCAATTCACCCTTGAATATTTTGCCCACACCGATAAAACTACTATAGTCAATTTAACGCAACACAGTTATTTCAACTTGGCTGGCCATGACAGTGGTAATATTTTAGATCATCAAGTTTATATTAATGCTAACCATTTCTTACCTATGTGTGAACGTGTCTATCCGACAGGTGAAAAAAGCCCCGTTGCTGGAACGGTTCATGATTTTACCAACGCTGCAGACCTACGCACTTTGGGCGATGAAATTAACGGTGAAGATGAACAAATAAAAATTGGCTTGGGTTATGACAATTATTGGCTTTTAAATAAAGAGTCTTTAGGGGGAGAAGTGCTTGCAGCACAAGCTGTCGAAAAATCCTCTGGCCGTTGCCTAAGTATTTATTCAGACCAACCTAGCTTAATTTTATATACCGCCAATTATATTGACGGTAGCCAAATAGGTAAAGACCATTGCCGTTACCAGCCACGCGCTGCACTTTGTTTAGAAACCCAACGCGCTAATAGTTTTCACAAGGGTTGCTCTATCGACAATGTACTATTGACCCCTGAAGCAGATTTTTATAGTAAGACTCGCTGGATTTTTTCTTGTCTTTAAAATGAAGATCACAGATAAAAAGGATCGGTGATCCTTTTTATCTGCTGGTAATTACTTAACGAAAAACATGATGAGTGCACCAGCCATTGCGCCAAATAACGCCGCAAATAATATTTGCATATTTGGGTTAAAACTATTGTCTTCTTCATCTGAAAACGCTTCATCAAGCGCTTCAAGTAAAACTATCTCAGTTTGTGCTATTTCAAAAACCGACGCGAGTCCAAGTACGGTATCTTGAGAAGCATTACCGTAACGTTCTACGCGTTTCACCGTTCTTAAGCTAATAGCGCAGGCATCAGCTAAATGTTGTTGGGTCCAGCCATTGGCCGTGCGAAGCTCTTTAATTTTTTTGGCATTAACATCCATCTTATTCACCAAACAACATAAATAAAACGTTAACGGCTAAAAAACCACAAAGTGCACCGGCTACAAAGCAACTTGGGATGAACCACCAGAGTTTATCTTTACTGAGTTGAAGACTTTTCTTTAGCGCTTTTTTAAGTGTTTTTACATGGACATCATTTTTGATTAACGTACAGTGAGTTTCACCGGTAAACATATTAACAACATGTAATTCAACTTCATAAGAGTCTCCACCAATAGAAAAATAATGAATTGATTTACGTCTAAACGACCATTTTCCAGAGACTAATACATCATCAACATAAAGTCGCTCTTTACCATTAACCGCTGAGCAATTTAAGTAAACCGTATGGTCACCTTCAATAAAGCTATAGTTGAAACCCTTGCGAAAACTTATCGTACCTTCCAAATCTCGTTTAGCCGTTGTCATATTCGGTGGTATATTTTTTTCTGAGTTTTTCTTTGTCGTGTTTTCTGCATTATTTTCCATGATGTTGCCTTAGTTAGTCTTATTGGTGTGAGGCCAGTAAAACTTTTTTCGGTAATAAAGTCTGCGTCATTGAGGTGACAGTACCCCTAAATGTCATATGACAACATCAGTGTCACATAAACTAACGTATTGAAAATATTAAACAACACAAAATAAAAGAGGGCAACATAATTGTTGCCCTCTTTTATGCTAAGTCAACCTAGTTAACTATACATCTAATAAATCTTTAATTTGTTGGGTGATTTCATCGATTCTATTAATATCTATCGGGGCAATAAAGATAGTATCATCGCCAGCTAATGTGCCTAAAATTCCGGCGGGTTCACCTAAACTGTCTAGCATTCTCGAAATCAATGGCGCACCACCAATACCGGTTTTCAAAATTATTTGCATATTATTATGCTTAACACTGACCACAACTGACTGAATAGATTGCTTTGATTTAGGTACTGCAAGCTCATCAGGTAAAATATAAACAACTTCAGTATTGGCGTTACGCATTTTAACTGCGCCAAGTTTTGACAACAAACGAGATATTTTCGCTTGTGACATGTTTTTAAAACCTTGCTTATCTAAAGCTTCAGCGAGCTGACTTTGTGAACCGTAGCATTGATCTTTTAATAAGGATTTGAATGCTAAAACTAATTCTGCTTCATTTTTTTTACGGCTAGAAATCATATCTTCGCTGGTACAGTGGTTATATTATTTTTTATTTTAAGCGATTAACACTATATTCACCTAGACAAATTTATAAAAAGTAGTGTTAACTTTGTATTTTCACTAAAGAAATAACACCTAAGGATACAAGGCTACATAAATAAAGCCTTAGCCTAAAACAAAAAAAAGTAAAAAGTGGGTAATAAACATCTGAATATAAAGACTTTTATGACAGTTCTGCGCGAGGATGTACCGTTCTTTCATTCCATTAGTATACGGATTTACCCTTCGTTGCTTTTGATTTACTGCTGAGACGCTAAGTAGCAATTTTACTTTACTCGATAGTTATACATATTTACTTGCTTACAATTTTTAAACATTTTTCAAACGCATATGTCTGACAAAACTTGCTTACATTTGTTAACATTTAGTTATATAAAAAATAATAAGAATTTATCGAAGAATCATGAACAATCATCTTCCAAAGACCGATCGCTTAATAGGCTGCAAATTATGTTGAGTAAAAACTTAATAAAAAGTACCTATCAACTCTTTTTTTTATTACTGACATTTATATCAGTACCCGCTTTAGCTGCTGATCCACAACATGAAAATGAAACTACGGTCTTTGATAAAACATTCAGCTGGCAAGCTATGGGTGGGATCTCAGGTATTTACCAACAGAGTCAATTAATGGGGGTTGAGCCATCAGAATTTGAAGATTACCTTAATATTTCACTGTTACTTGATGTTTATTACAAAGGTTTTTTTATCCAATCAAATCATCGTCGCTCTGATGCTGTCACGCTAGGAGGTGAAATAGGCTACGAACTCATTGTTGAAGACAATTGGGAACTCGATATTATCACCAAAACTTATGTACAGGGTTATCAGCCTAAAGAATTAATAAAAAATAGCGACTCTGGTATCGCCACCTTACTCGGTTTACAAGAAAGAGACTCGGGTGAAGGGTTAGGTTTTCGTTATTCCCACTTTTATGACGATGCTATTTTATCGGTCGATGTCGCCGCACTTATCACCGATGGCTGGGTGGCTGATATCTTTTATAGCAAGTTGCTTCCCTATAGAAATTGGGACATTTATCTTGGCGCAGGTCTTACCCACTATTCAGCACAAGTGACTGATTACTTTGTCGGTGTTAATAAAAATGAAGTTTCAGATATGCGTTCATTTTATAAACCCGGTAGCAGTTATAAAGCACAATTAGAAGTATTTGCTCGCTACCCTATATCTCAAAAGTGGTCGTTTAATGGCGGTGTAACTCAAAGTTATTATTCTGCTTCTTATAATGACAGCCCTCTGATTGGCCAGCAACACTTAACACAAGTGATGTTAGGGGTACTTTATGTCTTTTAAATTTAGCAAAGGACATGCTAAAAAGTGGTTATTATTAAGCTGTTTATTCGCGGGTTTGACGTCTAGTGTCGCCGCAGAAATAACGCAGGAGAAACAAGATCAACAGCTGGAAAAATCGCCAGAAAATCACGTAAGCTTTTCAGCACAGCCAGCTAACTGTATTGCTTTGCGATATGGTAGAACCTGCTACGCTAACGTAAAAATAAATTGGACTAGCGATATTAAGCAAGATTATTGTCTATTGATTAAACAAGAAAAAACAGCACGAACAGTTCAGCAAAACATAAAATGCTGGAAAAGTAGCAATGGCAACGAAATTATTTTTAATTTTGAATCAAATAAGAAAATTGAATTCCAGCTGATGTCCTCTAAAGACAAGCAAGTTATTGCAGAAACCGCAGTAGAAGTAAGCTGGGTGCACGAAGCAACCCCAAGAAAACGTCGCTGGCGTATATTTTAATGCTAACGTCAGATGTAATAAGGATAAAAAAATGACCAGTCGAATCTTATTAGTAGAAGATGATTTAACCTTAGCTGATTGGGTTTGTGAGTATCTTCGCGAACAAAACTTTATTGTTGATCATGTCGCTCGTGGTGACTTAGTCATGGCCGCCATGGCAAAATTTCAACCACAATTGGTATTGCTCGATATTATGTTACCTGGCTTGAATGGTATTGAAGTATGCCGATTGATTCGCCAGGAAAGTCAGTTACCGATAATAATGCTCACCGCTAGAGCGGATGAGTTTGATGAAGTTATAGGCTTAGAGGCCGGCGCTAATGACTACGTAATAAAACCTGTTCGTCCACGTGCCCTACTAGCGAGAATAACGGGTGCGCTTAAGCATAGCGCTCCAACCGAATCATCTACGCAAATAATAACCTTCGGTTCACTCATTATTAATGGTGAAGCTAAGCGAGTCACCTATAAAAATGAAGAGGTGGAATTATCGACCAGTTTATTTGCCTTTTTAACTTTTCTTGCTAGCCATGCTGGCGAAGTTGTTGACAGAGACACCGTATTTAAAGCGTTAAAAAGTCGCGAATATGACGGACAAGATCGCCGTTTTGATGTGATGCTTTCAACACTACGGAAAATATTTAAAGACGATCCACAAAAACCACAAAAATTTAAAACTGTTTGGGGTAAAGGCTATTTATTTGTGGCCGATGCGTGGGCTGAATAAAAAATGAAACGCTTGTATATCAGTATGGTAGTTGCCGTGTTGGGGGCATTATTCATTATAAGTTGGGGACTAGATAAACTGGTCGCTAAACAAGGTAATGAACATGAAAATACAGAGTTAGTGGTTTACCAGAAACTCATTGATGGTTTTGAGCAACAGTTATCAAGCATAAAAGCTGATGAATTATTAGAAAAAACCAATCAATTAGCAAAGAACTTTAAAGTCAATGTTTCACTTGAAAGTACCGATAACATTGCTCTGCCACCCTCTTTACTGGCACAACTCTCAGAATCAGGTGGTTTATTACTCGCTTCTCAAGATGATGCTTATTTATTAAGAAAGATATCCTTGTATCCACAAACGCTGATACATTTACAATTACCACCGATGGTGCCAGAAAATGAACAAGAAAATCTACTTTTCACCTTGATCCTCTATCTAGGCATTTGTGGTATTTTACTGCTCTGGCTGTTGCCATTAACTCGTCGCCTTTATTTACTGACATTTGCCGCTGCTAAAATTGGCGCTGGCGATCTATCAATACGTGTTCCTTATAACCGTTTATCTTATATAAATACCTTAGAAAGCAGCTTTAATAATATGGCGGCGCGCATAGAGAAATTGGTTGCTGACAATAAAATTCTTGCCCGCAGTATTTCCCATGATATTCGCACACCTATGTCATGCCTGCGATTTGGCGTTGAAGCCGCATTAGACTGTGATGATTTAAACAAAAAAAACAACTATCTTTTGCGTATGGAAAACGAATTGACCCGCATGGAAGATATGACAACTGCTTTTCTTGACTATGCGGGTATGGAACGACAAAGCTTTCATTTAAATACCGAATTAATTGATGTCAATAATCTCATTGAACTGGTGACCAGCGACTGTCAATCATTAGCAGAACAACATAATATTAAATTAACTTGCAAGTCATTAAACATAGAGAAATTCTATTCTTTAGACTTTCATTGGTGTTATCGCGCCGCATTAAACTTAGTGAGTAATGCTATTCAGCATGCCAATTCACAAGTCATATTATCGGTAGAGCTAACCCAGCAAGGGTTTTTCATTGCGGTAGAAGATGACGGAAAGGGTATTCCAAAAGATAAACGAGACGTCATTTTTTCACCTTTTATAAAACTTGATAGTTCACGTTCACGAGAGCAAGGACACTTTGGTTTAGGGCTTGCTATTAGCGCTAAAGTGATGGACTGGCATCAAGGCACCATTAAAGTCATTGCAGGTCTTCATTTATCAGGTGCACGATTTATTTTACTCTTTCCAGCGCAGAGTCAAATTGAAAAATAATAAACATTTACAATAGTTTGCTACCAAGACAACTTGTGATGATAATAAGATAAGTGTGCTATTATCGTTATCATTTACAGAAAGAATGGCCAATTGGTGACTGCTATTTTGCATTAGTACCCTATTAAGTTAGTTGCCACCCCCTACTTACGGTAAATATGAGTAATGCTAAAGCTTTAACTTCCCATATTTATAACTTTCTATTAGTATACCGCCTGATTTCATCTTGATAAAATTAACTAAAGCCTTTTAAAATAAAGGACTATTTTGTTTTTTATTTTTCAAAACTAAACACTAGCAGTAAATAACTATGAGTAAAGTTGTTAATAACACCTCCCTAAAACAAGTGCTAACGAACTATCGATGTTCTGTTGATCAATGTAGCGTATCTCCTTTAGGGAATGGCTTAATTAATAGCACTTACTTAGTGCGGAATATTAACGATAATTTTGTTTTACAACGAATAAACAAAAACGTTTTCAAAAAGCCAGAAGACGTCATTAATAATGCGGAATTGATTAACCAACATTTATTAGCAAAAAAGCAGCAGAATTTATATTCGCTATCGCCAATATGGCAAATACCAACTATCGATAAACAACCTTTTGTTATTGATGAACACAAAGAGTACTGGCGTGCTATTGGCTACATACCGAACTGTTTTACTGTTGAAGAAGTTGAAAACCCCGTACAAGCACGGCAGGTTGGCTCAGCTTTTGCGCAATTTACAGCAGCATTAAGTGATTTTTCTGCAACATCATTAACCGAAACCATTCCTGACTTTCATAATTTATCTAAACGAATGGATGATTTAAAAACGGTAGTCAATACCAATGCTAAGCAGCGTTTATCTTCATGCCAAGCACTCGTTGATTTTTGTTTTGCACAGCAAGTTTTTATTGATGAAGTCGCTAGCCTTACCCAACAACTTCCGCTGCAAGTTACCCATAACGATACTAAAATTAATAATTTATTATTTTGTACTAAATCCAACCAACCACTTGCTGTCATTGATTTAGATACCTGCATGCAAGGATATCTTATGCATGACTTTGGTGACATGGTAAGAACTTGCTGTTCAAATTTACCTGAAGATGGCAAAAATTTAACAAAGATGGCCGTTAGATTTGATATTTACAGCGCGCTAGCGCAAGGCTACATAGAAGCTTTTGGTGACAAAATGTCGGCACTTGAACGACAAAGCTTAACAATTGGCGCACAATTATTACCTTTTATGCTCGGCGTTCGATTCTTAACTGATTATCTAGATGGAGATAATTACTTTCATGTTAAGCATCGAAGTCATAATGTAGAACGTGCTAAAAATCAGCTTAACCTTTATCAGTTGTTACATAAGGATCGTGAAAAATTGAATAAAATAACCACTGATTGTGCCCTCGCCATAAGTTAACCCCTGCTGTTGCCTTTGTTCAGACTTATAAACGGAGTAAAGTTATATTAAAGGCGACACGACCTGCTAATCAATCAATTCTACCTTCTTTATTGAGTGTTACTTTGCCACTTTTGCGATTAGAGACACAAGTTATAATGAGTGAAGAATCCAATAAAGTATCTTATATTTGACGAGTTTGACCTTGTTGTTATTGTTTGTTTTTTAACCTACATTATTTTCAAAATATAATAATAAGAATAATAATGGCTCGCTATAATAACGTCACCCCAAGGTTTGTTAAATACGCCATGTTAGCAAGCATTGCATTTATATTGATAATTGCCAGTAACTTAGTTAATAACATCACAACATTTACTAAAAACGATAATGAACAACAATTTGTGGAAGTAAGCACATTGCAAACTGGCATTGGTCAGCAGACTCGATTCTCGCTCTCTGATGGTTCAAGAGTTAAGCTCAACACCAATAGCCTAATCGAAGTCAATTTTTCAAAAAAAATGCGCTTATTAACGCTTATAAAAGGCGAAGCGAGCTTTGATGTTACTAAAGATAAAAGTCGACCCTTTATGGTCATGGTGGGTGAAAGATCATTTACCGCCTTAGGGACCATTTTTAATATAGAAAAAAAATCAAACAAAAATATCGAGCTTGTTGTGACCAAAGGCCGTGTTTTAATTACCGAGTCATACCAGCCCATCGATAAATTAGTTAAACAACAAACAAGGTTAACAACAGAAAATTTGCCTGGGGTAGTGATTGCGTCAGGTGAAATTGCCACCATAGAAAATAGTGCCTTCACTGCAAATAAAAGCACGTCTTTTGAACAAATTCAGCGAGTACTCGCTTGGCAACAAGGTATGTTAGTTTTTAATGGTCAACCCTTAGATGAAGCTTTAACTGAAGTTAGTCGCTATACCACCATAAAGTTTGAAATCATTGATAGTAAACTCAACCAAACAAAAGTATCAGGCTACTTTAAAGCTAACGATATCGATGGGCTACTTGAATCTTTAAAAAACAACTTTAATGTTCAATTCGAAAAAGTAAATAATAACATCATTCGCTTAAGCCTAAACACCGAAGAAAATCACTAAAGCATTTATTGCTAAGCTGGCGCCGAATACCGTTTTTAAAAGTATTATCTCATTTACTAAAAAAGCAAAGTGCTAAGACTTTGCTTTTTTAGGTTTTAAGGTTGAGCATATTAAATTATTAATATTAGCTATCAGGGTCAAGACCCTGCTTAATTTTTTCTATTCGCTCTTGGTGCCTATGATGCGCTTTCAATGCATTAACAGAAAAGGCGCCAACAATAGCAATAATGGGTATTAATAATGCGAGTGTTGCCGGATTAAGTAGTGTTTCTAACCATCCCATCAGTAAGTCCTTTAAAATTATTAATTAAGCTTTAACGGTTATTCTTCGAAATAAGTCCCCCAACCATCATAATCAACTTTACAAAGGCTGGCTAACTCAAACATTTTTTTAGTCTCTTCGAAAATAATCTCTTCATCGAGCGGTTGTTCAGTAATAATATCAAAAGCAAAAACTTTATCACCATTTTCTAGCTCGGCTTCTTCAGGGTCTTCTATTTCTAAACCCATTTTAAAAGCGGTAATAGCCGCTTTTTCTAGCAGATCAAAATCTGTACTAGAAAAATGATGCTCAATAGTGTGATGTACCTCTTCGTTGGTACCATCTTCGATAAGGGCATTCACTAAATTATTGGTGTGATCTTGCCATTGTTGCAAATCTTCATCTATCATCATGATCTCTATTTTTAAACTTTATTTTTTAGGATTAGCTCGTTTCCAGACTCTTTACTGAGCTCAGCAATTTTCACAAGCATACTTTTATGGGCGGTGTTAGCGACTTCTCTAATACTTTCTTTAGCTTGGTTATTAAAATATATAGGCTCTAATAGCTCAATAATCAATTTACCGTTGTTCCAACGACCTAATTTTATCTTGCCGTGTAAATTACTAACACAAACAGGAATAATAGGTACATTTGCTTGTTGCGCTGTTCGAAATGCGCCAGTTTTAAAAGGCAGTAAACCTTTACCATTACTTCTAGTTCCTTCTGGAAATAACCACACAGACAACTCTTTCTCAGTAATCTTTTTTGCAGTTAACGCTATGGTATTAATGGCTTTACTTGAATTTGAACGATCAATTAAAATGTTACCCGTTAACCAATACATTTGGCCGAAAAAAGGGATCCACTTTAAACTTTTTTTGCCAACACTAACAGTAGAAGGCTGAACAGCTGCACTAACAGTAAAAATATCGTAGCTATTTTGGTGGTTACATATATAAACTGCTGGTCCAATATCTTTAATACTTTCTGGTATTCTAACCTCAATAGTTAGGCCTAAAAGTGTAGAGACCTTACTCAGATAATGTGAGGTATGATAGACATTATTACGATGAAAGGGTCGTAAAATACTATAAATACAAGCAGCACAACAAATAAAGACTAAAGCTAGTGTCATGACAATAAAGCGAATTATGGCTAACAAATTTACATCCTAATTATTATATATCGGCGCAGTATACCTTATAGATGTTCGACAACAAAATTCCTTTTTATTAACTAAAATGGGGGTAAACAGCTATTATTTATCTAATGGAAATTATCGGGCTATTTGAATTTCTCTATATTTCATATAAAGAACTTTTAAACGCTCATATCAATACTGCGTAAAAAAGTCAGTAATATCTCTTTATCACCACTGGCATCTAATTCATCAATAACGATTTGCAAGGCAAGCATATCAATTCCTACCCCAAAAGCATCACGTAACGAAGATGGGCCTAGTATAGGCAAAACTAAATAAGGTCCTGGGGCAATGCCCCATAAACCCAGTGTTTGACCAAAGTCTTCATTTTGTTTATCTAGACCTATTTTCGTTACTACATCAAATACACCAAAAATACCAAGAGTGGTATTTACCGCAAAACGACCAAGAGTTTCAACGCCAACACTAGGTTTACTTGTAAAAGTGCGTTGATAAAAACAGAAAGCTCTCCTACGTTTGTAAAAAAATACTAACCGCTCTTTCAACAAAGTCAGGTGTTATCGCTTTATAACCAGCAACAACAGGTAAAGTATGTATTCGTCTGTTTTTGCATAAAGTCATACATACGTCGATTGAACCCTTGCCAAGGATCGTCATATCGATTAGTAACCGCTATTTTTTGATAGGCTAAAGACAACTTCACTCGAGGCGCTTCGACATTACCTTCAATAAAAGACAAATAAATAGGGTCATTAAAGCCAATTATTTCACACTCAATATTTTATTAAGCTAAATACTCTCGTTGTTTTTTGTACTGTGTTGAACAAGGTTAATTCTTCGACTAATCAAATATTAAGCAATATAAAGTGGTATTTAAGCTAAATATAACGCCTTTTTTTCAATACTTGCCTATAGTTAACATCTAGTAAAAGTTAATTAAAATAATAAAAACATTAATTTTTTGGAATAGGTTATCTCATGAAAATATTGATAAAATGGATGCTATCACTACTATTTACCTTAAGTGTATTACCTAATGCACAAGCCTACGACGATGAAAAAATAGTACCAAGCCCTATAGAGGGATCCTTAATTAGTGACTGGGCCAATTCGGCGGTAATTTTTGAGGCTTTAGATAAAGGTTATGATTTAGAAGCCATAGGGTTCCCTCTGACAAGCAAAGCCACTGCCCCATCTGAGACACGATTAATCAACAAATCTGAAACTCACCAAATAGCGATCGTTTTTGATAATAAAGCTTTTAGTGCCCAAAGTGGTTTTTCACACCAGGGGCTTGATCAAATTAATGAACAGACTTTTTTTATTCAAGGCAGTTACCGAGTACTACAACAAGAAAATTTTGCCTTACTTGTTACTGCAAAAATAGAGTCTTTAAGTGATCACTCAATCTACCAGTTTTACAGTAATGACTTTGTTTCAAGCGAAGTATCTTCCAGAGATATTAACGGCGCAAAATCCTATGCTAGGTTTGGTATTCTAGGTCAATATTCAATAAACAATAACTGGTATGTGAGCGGAGGGTTAACATCAACAGCTCATGAAGATTCTACAAACAATTTACCTATTAATAATATTCAAAAAGAACAAGTAGCGATATTTGGTACCACCTATATTTTTTAATCTTTGGTCGCAGTAAGATCAATAGAATTTCGTCACCACAAAAGAGGCGCTAAAACATCATTAGAATGGCAAAGGTCACTATAAGATCAATAGAATGACGTAATCAAAAAGGGTCGCTGTGAGATCAATAAAAAAGCGCTACCATAAAATGGTAGCGCTTTTTTTATCATGCTATTTAATGTTACTTTAGCTGACTAGAATAAGCTTTCATCAATATCAAACAAAGTATCACAACCCGCTTTTATCGACGCAGTCAATGACAAACGACGTGGTAACAAACGTGCGAAGTAGTAGCGTGCTGTTTTTATTTTACTTTCATAAAATTCATCGCTTGAACTTTCTTTAGCCAAAGCGGATTCAGCCATTTTAGCCCAAACAAATGCCATTGCTGTGTAACCAAATACATGCAGGTAATCGTTAGCCGATGTACCTAACTCTTCAATATTCCCTTGCGCTGCTTTAAGGATATGCTGAGTTAATTCAGCTAAATCAATATTGGCATCTTTTAAAGGTTGAATAAATTCTTGCATGTTATCGGCAGAAGTTTGTTCAATGTAAGTGTTCACTTCATTGATAAAAGTCTGCATTAACTCGCCCTTACTAGCGGCTACTTTTCTTGCTAATAAGTCCATCGCTTGAATGCCATTAGTGCCTTCGTATATTTGCGCGATACGAACATCACGAACCAGCTGCTCTTGTCCCCATTCACGGATATAACCATGACCACCTAAGACTTGTTGACCTGCAACGGTATTATCAAGACCTAAATCGGTAAAAAAGGCTTTCGCTAAAGGAGTCATTAAAGCTGATAAACTCTCACCCTTAGTTTTTAATTCGCCTTCGCCATAGGTTGCCATATCCAGTGTCATTGAAATGTACGTAGACAATGCGCGTGAACCTTCAGTTAATGCCTTCATGTTAAGTAACATACGACGTACATCACCATGAACAATGATAGGATCAGCTGCTTTCTCTGGATACTTAGCGCCTGACAATGAACGACCTTGTAAGCGTTCTTTTGCATATTCTAAAGCATTCTGGTAAGAACGTTCTGCCGCACCAATACCTTGAATACCAACACCAATACGTTCAAAATTCATCATAGTGAACATGCAGGCTAAGCCTTTATTCTCTTCGCCAACTAAGTAACCTTTTGAGCTATCAAAATTCATTACACAAGTTGCTGAAGCGTGAATACCCATTTTATGTTCAATGGAACCACAGCTCACATTATTAAAATCACCTAATGACTCATCGTCATTGACTTGATATTTAGGGACTAAAAATAATGAAATACCACGAGGGCCGGCTGGCGCACCGGGTAATTTCGCCAATACTAAATGGACAATATTTTCAGTGATATCGTGTTCGCCAGCAGTAATAAATATTTTTGTACCACTAATGGCAAAGCTACCATCGTCTTCAGGAACAGCTTTAGTGTAAATCAATCCTAAATCAGTACCAGAATGAGGCTCAGTTAAACACATGGTTGCCATCCAGTCGCCTGCATACAAACGTGTTAAATAGCGCTCTTTCAATTCGTCTGTCGCATGCTTAGCAATCGACAAGCCAGCGCCAGCGGTTAGCCCTGGATATAATGAAAAGGCGATATCTGCTGAACAGAGCATTTCTTCGTGTAATGCCGTGATCACTTTAGGCATACCCATACCACCAAAGTCAGGTTCGCCACCTAAGCCTGTCCAACCACCATCAGCGTAAGTTTTAAATGCTTCTTTATAACCTGGAGCGGTTGTTACTTTACCTTCATTGAAACTTACACCAATTTCATCACCTTGGCGTGAAAGCGGGGCAATTTCTTGCTCAGCTATTTTTGCACATTCTTGTAAGATGGCTTGCGCGGTCTCGCGATCGACATGCTCTGATAAGGTAGGCATTGACTGCCACATTGCTTCCATTGAAAAAACATCATATAACAAAAAATTCATATCTTTTAATGGTGCTTGATAATCAGCCACGGTATTCCCCTAATATTTTTAAATGTTACGACAAATAACATTGTAATTTAACTTTTGAAACAATCATTTCAAACATGCGTTTGAATATAGCAAAATCTGCTTAAAAGTAAAGCGTCAACGATAAATATTAAGTCATCTTTTGTTGATTGGTATGAAAAGTAAAAATGCGTTAATGTTAGCATAGGTAATATCTTTGCTAGTGGTTTGATTATTTTCGATGACTTCTCCTATGTTAACTAAATTTTTATGCATAACGCTTTGCTGTTTAATGCCCTCTTTGGCCTTAGCCGAGCAACTCGCCTTTTCAAAAGTAGAAAAAGGAGATAATTACCAATTTAATTATCAATGGCTTGATTATCAGGGTGAAACACAAAGCCTACAATTTTTACTGGCTAAAAAAGCAATATTCGATCGTTTTAGAAACTTCAAAGTATTTAAAGCTGATATGGCAAAATATTCAATTAATAATGCCCTACAAAAGAAATTACGTGCAGAGCCTATCCGTGGGGTAATGATTGATTTTAATAAAAATTCCACAAATGATGAAATTGTCATAAAAGGACGAAACAACCAAACAATCAATGCCGCCTACGCTAGAGTTTATGAGTTAAAGCAAGCGTTAAGTGATCAATATTTAGCAGATAATTACTATCATCAATTTATAACTCATGATCAAATTAACGCGGTAAAACCAGACCATGGACGATTTGCAAATATTGCCAGCATTGATTTAAAGCCGGTAAAGCCTATTATTCTTAAAAAGTTTTCAATAAAAAACATTCGAAAAGTTACCGACTATGTTTTAGGATTTATACAAAGTATTCCCTATGCAACTTTAGAATCAAGAGTAACCGCCTCTGGAGCAGGTTTTAATCCACCATTAAAGTTATTATGGGAAAACCAAGGTGATTGCGACAGTAAAGTCACGTTAACAGCGGCAATTTTACGTAGCCTAATGCCACGTATAAAAATGATTCTAGTCTTTATTGATAATCACGCTTTACTCGGTATTCAAATGCCTGTGCAAGCAAATGATCAAACAGTTGTTATTGATGGCATATCGTATGTGCTAGCAGAGCCAACAGGGCCTAGGCTTTTACCTTTAGGAGAAATAGCTCCCGCTTCAGAGTTAGCGGTAGGTAACGGGCATTACACAGCAGAGCGGTTCCATAAAAAGGTAAAGCGAGCATTAAAAACAGACCTTAATAATACGACTGTAGTGGGTAAGGAACCATAACACCGAGCTGTTATTAATGTGAATAACGATGAGTTATTGCAATTAATTAAGCACGTCTAAAATACTCGAAAGTAGTAATTCAGCACTGATAGGTTTTGCCATATGCTTATTCATACCCGCTGCTAAGCTTCTCTGCTTGTCTTCTTCACGGGCGTGCGCCGTCATCGCGATAATGGGTAAGTTATGAAATTCTTTTTGTTGGCGTATTTGCCTAGTCGCTGTTAAACCATCCATGATCGGCATTTGAATATCCATAAGCACAACATCAATATGGTGCTGCTTATCGGTCAATATTTCCAACGCTTCTTTACCATGACCCGCAATAATGACATTGGCTTGCATCGTTTTTAATAGCTCTTTTGCCACCAACTGATTAACTAAATTATCCTCAACCAATAAAACATTAATACCTTTTAAATTATCAATATCTTGCGACAGGCTTTGCAAAGGAATCGATTCGTCAATAGCTGCTTCAGCCGCAAGCTCTCTAGCTGTTATGACTGAAAATAGCTTACTGATAAAGCTTCGATAAAGTGGTTTTTCTAGCAAGATATAAGAAAGTTTTAATGCCTCAATACGTTCAATGATTTCACTGGAAATACCTTTAGCCATTGGATGACTTATCGCTAATAAAATCTGGTTATCAAGACAGCTTTGATATATTTTTTCTGGATATT
The DNA here is from genome assembly GCF_014077405.1 of Colwellia sp. BRX10-9. Classification (NCBI taxonomy): domain Bacteria; kingdom Pseudomonadati; phylum Pseudomonadota; class Gammaproteobacteria; order Alteromonadales; family Colwelliaceae; genus Colwellia; species Colwellia sp. BRX10-9. Next base: position 76,752 of record NZ_JACGVV010000003.1, read on the forward strand.
TATTAATGCTTTGTTCGTCAATAATCAGCACTACATTTTCATTGTTCTTATATTTGTCGAGTTCCGATAACGCCGTGATATTAACATGGCTTATTTGAGAACCCGCTAGATGACCTATTAACGATTCAGATAATTCTTGAGAATAACTGCACAAGGTCAGTGCTGATTTTTTGCTTGATGCTTTATTTTCAACAACGTTAAAAGGTAAAACAAAAGTAAAGCTAGTGCCTTTACCTAAGTCACTTTTCAAGGAAATGTCACCCGATAAAAGATTGATAATTTGCTGACAAATAGATAACCCTAATCCTGAACCACCATATTCGCGGGTCATCGATTCATCTGCTTGACGAAATGCTTCGAATAAGTGACCTTGTTTTTCTTGAGCTATACCTATACCTGTATCAGCAACGATAAAGCGTACTAATACCGGTGAGTCATCAAAGGTGGTGCCTGCAGCATCATTGCCCGTATTAACTTTTTCAACTGTTAGTGAAATTTCACCTTGGTGGGTGAACTTCATCGCATTATTAAGTAAGTTTGTTAGTACTTGCACCAATCTCATATCATCAGTTAAGACAATATCTGGCACATCAACCGCAATATTTATCTTTAGAGATAATTGTTTTTCACTGATCATACCGATATTAAGTTTAACGGCTTGGTCGACTATTTTGTCAATACTGGCGGGCATTTTTATAACAGACATATTGCCAGATTCTATTTTGGCTAAATCAAGCACTTCATCAACCAAATGTAAAAGGGACACAGATGCACCTTCAGCATTTAATATATGTTGCTGCTGTTCATTCGTTAAACGTGTTCTGGCTAATAAAAATAGCATACCTTTAATCGCATTAATCGGCGTGCGTATTTCATGGCTCATATTAGCTAAAAACTGACTTTTTGCTTGGTTAGCATATTCAGCTTGGTTTTTTGCTTGTTCCAAAGCGACATTCGCCGAATACTGCGCGGTAACATCACGTACTAAATTGATAGTGCCAACAATTTCAGCGGTTTGACTATATAACTGGTTACTAAACACCTCATAAGTATTAGCCGGTGTTTCAACAACCTCTGCTAATCCTTGTTCTGTTGACCGTGTTAATGACGCTTCAGACATAGCGACTAATGACTGACCTAACTCGACACTGACTACTTCATTACTACACTTACCAATTAAATCTAGTGAGCCTGCTTGAACAAAGTTTTCAAACGCTTTGTTATACCCCATCATGGTGCCATCTAAGTCGTTAAAAATGATGTAATCAGGAATAGCATCCATCACCGAACGCAGCAAAGCATAGTCACGTTGGTGTTGTTCACTCTTAAGGCGTAACGCTTGGGTTTTTTCGTTAACACGCGTATCAAGAATCACATTTTGATCTTTCATTTGCTGCAATAAAGTACGATTTTGTCCAAAAATATCTTCAACAATTTTAAACCAATATGACCAGTCCGCTGGAGGTTTTACTTTACCTGGATCACCATGCGAGCAATGTTCAATATGATTAATAAATTCTTTAGTGGGCTTCATAAAGGTTTTGCGCGTTACGATATAGATGATACTCATAAAGGCAAATAGCCCGACAAAAAACAAAACCAGCATCAAGATAAATCGATTAAAAATAGAGGCAGTAAATTCTTGATAAGGTTGGTACTTAAGGAGAACCCAACCATTAATAGGTAGTTGATATTTTTGAATGAGCCAAGTGCCCTCTTTGTGACTGTCGGGTAATTGATTAATGCGCTGATAGGAATAACTTTCTAATTGCTTTGGTGCAATATCTTGCCAAGTCAGCTTGGTTGATAAGGCTTGATTATCAGCCGTTTTGTGGATGAGAATATTGTTCTTTTCATCAAGCAATATTAACGCTTGATTAGGTTTACTAATATCAGGCAAACCATCACTCAAACTTGATAAACTAAAGTCCATTAGCACCGCGCCAGCGAGTGATCGATTACGATAGACAGCGGTGCCTAACGAAGCACTCAAGCCTTTACCTGCTGAATCTAAATAAGGTGGTGACCAAAAGAAATTGTCGTCGCCAGGCAATAGCGTTTTAATGCTATTGATATTGTCATTATTTAAGTTATGTTCTGAGAACCGCCAACTATCACGCCCTATCCAAGGATATAGGCTAACAAATTGATTTAAAGAGATGTAATAAAACCAATTAGATTCTTTAATTGAATTTTTGGCAATAATAAATGCTGGCGTTAACGCATTTGCCATTGCCAGCTCTTGCTTTTGTAACTCATCAAAATCAGCAACCTGCCCGATACCCGTTATACTTCCTCGGTAATTTTTTCGATGAGCAAAAGAATCTCGGCTATTTTTCTTTAAATAGAATTCATTACCGTCTTGTTCAAGTGGCGGGGTTGTAGCAAGTAACTCTTCGGGGAAAGAAAGATGATAATTAGCAAATTTTTTAATGCCAGCAATACTTTTCAACCCCAAAATCAAGGTGTTTTCTAACTGCTTAGCACGTGTAGTTAAGGTGCGAAGTTCTCGTGCCTGATATGAATCTAACTCAATAAAATATCGGTAAGACGCTATCGACATAGCAATCAATGTTATTACGATAAATACAGCCAAAACAGAACGATTGTAACGACTAAACACCTGTTCTTTGGAGGACTTATCAAACACTGTTGCAACCTTATATTTATTCAGATAATTTTAATTTATAACAATTAATACATCTTACTTAAAATAGTCTTTGATAACTAGTCGCACGGCTAAGTCGGTCAATTATCAAAACTAAAGGCTCAAAAATGAGCCTTTAAATATCACCTATAAAATCAGCTGACCCTATAAATTTTCCTCGGCAAAAGAAGCTAATCGACTTCTCACCACACCATTTAGATTAATAGTTGAGCTGCCTGAAAAGTCTTTAAAACGTTCAACAATATAGGTTAGCCCTGACGTAACCGCCGTTAAATAATTACTATCAATTTGAGCAAGATTACCTGAACAAACCAGCTTAGTACCCTCACCGCAACGAGTGATAATTGTTTTTAATTGCGATGCCGTTAAGTTTTGACATTCGTCGAGCAAAACCAAAGAGTTTTGAATACTTCTGCCGCGCATAAAATTCACTGACTTAAACTGAATATTGGCTTTTTCCATAATGTAATCAAGGCTACCATTCATATTTTCATCTTGTTTATGCAACACTTCTAATGAATCGGTAATAGCCGCGAGCCAAGGCGCCATTTTTTCTTCTTCTGTTCCGGGTAAAAAGCCAATAGACTCAGCAATTTCTGGAGTACTGCGCGTAACGATGACTTTATCATAGAGGCCACGTTCTATTACTTGTTCAAGCGCTGACGCCAGCGCTAGCAGTGTTTTCCCACAACCTGCTGGCCCAGTAAGAATCACTAAATCTATGCTTGGGTCAAGTAAAGCATCCAATGCCATCCCCTGGTAGATGTTTTTTGGATGGATCCCCCACGCTTGTTTTGCCATTAAACGGTCTCGGCTTAAATCCATTATCGACAATTTTTCGTCATCCCAACCAGTAACTTTGCCGGCAAAGTTCTCACTATCATCAATAAGATATTCATTCATGTAAGTATTAGGAAGGACATCACGCTTAACATAGTGGGTGGTATTTCGGCCTTCAGTTTCACTCTCACACTCATTAACATGTTGCCAAAAGTCACCTTCAAACTTGTGATAGCCTTTCGTTAAAAATTTAATATCATCGATAAGCTGATCTGTACGGTAATCCTCAACATAAGCCAAACCTGCGCCTTTAGCTTTTAAGCGCATATTAATATCTTTAGTGACCAAGACAACTTTATTGGGCGCCTTTTTTTCCTGTAGGTATAAAGCCGCGTTAATAATACGATTGTCATTTTCATTAAAAGATAACCGGCCAGCTTTTTGCTCTAAGGTATAATCATTAAAGATTGATAAACAACCACTGGGATGTTCGTCATCATTTTGAGGTAATTTAACACCCGCAAGTACTTCTTCAGGAGTGGCATCGACAAGCATATCTTCAAGTGCACGTATCGCAACACGGGCATCTCGACTAACATCTTTGCGGCGGTCTTTAATGGAGTCTAATTCTTCAAGCACAGTCATGGGGACGACCACGTCGTGCTCTTTAAAAGAGAGAAAAGCGAAAGGTTCGTGTAATAAAATATTTGTGTCTAATACGTAAAGAATTTTTTCATCATTCATACAAAGATCTCCTATCTAAGTTAACGTGACACAGAAGAATCGTTAAGTAAGCTTAATCACTTAGTCTTCAACTGCGACTAAAAAACCAAAAACAGTAACTATACCTTTACCGATCACCTTATTACGTGAATGATAACTTTACTTTGCCAGCTAAATTTATCACTGGCAAGTGGCATCGAAAGATTATTTGTCCTCAGACAAACTTTATTGCCGCCTTTTGTAAATTCTCGGCATTTTTTGGTGATCCTAACTATGATTAACGTTACTATAGCGCCCTTTTTTAATGCCGTATTGGCGTGTTCTGTTGCACAAGTTTTTAAAAATCGTGCAAGGTTTTAATTTTTGGAGTTTTTATATGGTTTTTTACCCTGGTCAACGATGGATAAGTGACGGAGAGTCGGATCAAGGATTAGGCACGGTACTAACGGTTGAACACCGTTTTGTTTCTATTTTATTTACCGCTACCGGTGAATCGCGCCAATATGCCATAGCAAATGCACCATTAACACGTGTTATTTTCAACCAAGGGGATAGTATTCCTAGCCACGAAGGCTGGATGCTTATCGTTGAAGAGGTTGAAGATATTGACAACTTACTCACTTACCATGGTAAGCGCCAAGATACCGGTGAAGAAACGTCACTAAAAGAAGTGATGATTGACCACTTTATCAAATTTAATAAACCGCACGATCGATTGCTTAATGGTCAAGTTGACCGTCTCGACTGGTTTCGTTTACGCAAAGATAGCTTAAAACACCAGCATACTCAGCAGCAATCGCCATTAATGGGTTTAAGTGGTGGCAGAGTCAGTTTAATTCCTCATCAACTTTATATCGCTGAAGAAGTTGGCTGTAGATTTGCACCTCGCGTGTTACTTGCCGATGAAGTTGGTTTAGGTAAAACCATTGAAGCTGGCCTCATTATTCACCAGCAGCTTGTTACCGGTCGTGCACAACGTATTTTAATTATTGTGCCTGAATCACTTATGCATCAGTGGTTGGTAGAAATGTTACGCCGTTTTAACTTACATTTTAGTATTTTTGATAGTGAACGTTGCCAAGAAATAAAAAACTCAGGTGAACAAGAAAATCCATTTAGTACTGAACAACTTGTTTTGGTTAATTTAGATTTTGTTACCAAAAATCCAGAGTGGTATGAAGAGCTCATTGCTGAGGACTGGGATTTAATGGTAGTTGATGAAGCTCACCACTTAAATTGGCATCAAGACAACCCTAGCATTGAATATTTATGTATTGAGCAACTAGCCCAGACTATCCCTGGGGTTTTGTTATTAACAGCAACACCAGATCAACTTGGTCATGAAAGCCACTTTGCACGTTTACGCTTGCTTGACCCTGACCGTTTCTTTGATTATCAAAAATTTACAGAAGAAGAAAGCCATTATACTGAAGTCGCCAATGCCGCCAATGCTTTGGTTGCTAAAGATGCTTTGTCGCCAGCACAACAAGCAACATTGACTAAGCTATTAAAAGAAACTGATATCAGTCAACATTTAATAAACATCAATATAGCATTGCCCAGCGATAATGAAATACTCGCGCAAGATGCATCAAGAGAACAAGTGCTAACACAACTACTCGACCGTCATGGCACTGGCCGTATTCTTTTTAGAAACAGCAGAAATACCATAAAAGGTTTCCCTGAGCGTGAATTGCATTCTACGCCTTTAGCTTTACCAGAGGCTTATCAAGAGCAAATCAATGAGTTTTTATTATCGGACACTAGTGAAAATTTAAAAACCTTGGCTCAAGCTAAACAAGTTTTTACGCCTGAAATTTTGTTTTCGTTAAACAGCCATGAAAATTGGACTGATATCGACCCTCGTGTTGACTACTTAATCGAACTTTTACAAACATTGAAAAAAGAAAAGTTATTGGTCATTTGTGCGCATGCACAAACTGCGATTGACTTAGAAGCGGCGTTACGCGTAAAAGAAGGTATTCGTGCAGCGGTCTTTCATGAAGGTTTGAGTATATTCGAACGCGACAAAGCCGCTGCTTATTTTGCCCAAGACGAAGACAGTGCACAATGTTTACTCTGTTCTGAAATAGGCAGTGAAGGTCGAAACTTCCAATTCGCCCATCACCTAGTGTTATTTGACTTACCGAGCAACCCTGATCTTTTAGAACAGCGTATTGGTCGTTTAGACCGTATTGGACAAACACAAACCATTCGTTTGCATGTTCCCTATTTTACTGACTCTGCACAAGGATTACTTTTTGACTGGTATCAAAATGGTTTAAACGCTTTTGAACATACTTGTATCACTGGCCGAGCAATTTTTGATAAGTTTGGTGACGAACTGTTTGATTTAGCCTTAACGGCGCAGTGGCAGTCGACAGCCGCAGAAAAGTTAATCAATGAAAGCCATGATGAGCACTTAACCCTTAAAGCGGAATTAGAGTCAGGACGGGATAAGTTACTAGAATTACGTTCTTCTGGTCAAGGCCGCTCTCACCAACTAGTTAAAGAAATTTCAGCACTGGACCAACAAATTGAATTACCACAATTTATGTTTCAAGTACTTGATGTTTTTGGTATCACTCAAGACGACAAGTCAGATAATGCCATCGCTTTACAGCCTAGTGAGCACATGCTTTGTGGTAATTTCCCTTGCCTGCCTGATGATGGTACAACCATTACTTTTAACCGAGATACTGCGCTAGCTTGTGAAGATTATCACTTATTAACTTGGGACCACCCTATGGTGCGCGGAGCAATGGATTTAGTGCTCAGTGATCAAACGGGTAACTCGAGCATAGGTTTATTGAAAAACCAAGCATTGCCGGCAGGAACATTTTTTATTGAATGTATTTTTACTATCGAAGCAACCGCTCCCAATCACTTACAGCTGGGTCGTTATTTACCGACGACACCCATACGTGTTTTGGTTGATAAGAATGGCACTGACTTGGCAGATAAAGTGGGTGAAAATGTTCTAGATCAACAGCTTGCACCCGTTAAAAAACAAGTAGCGCTACAATTGGTTAAAGCCTTGAAAGATCAAGTAACACCTTTAGTAGCAAAAGCTGAAGCACATGCTAAGCCACAGGTTTTGAGCATTCAAGAAAAAGCCCTAGCCAATATGCATAAAACGCTAGATGCAGAATTTCAACGCTTAACAGCACTAAAAACTATCAACCCAAGTGTTCGCCAGCAAGAGCTCGACTTTATCAAAGTACAGCAAAGTGAATTAAGCCACTACATAGGTAAAGCACAGTTGAAATTTGAAGCGATACGTTTAATAGTGGTGAGTAACTAACGATGTCAAGCCAACACGAAACTCCAAACGATCAGCAGGCACAACAAAAAGTTGTGCCTATGGCGCCAAACCCAGAGTTTGTTTATTGCCCGCCTATGTCGCCTTACCTTGATATAATTTATCGCGATAATGATATTGTGGTGATCAACAAGCAAAGTGGTTTATTAACCGTGTCAGGTCGCTTACCCGCTCATAAAGATTGTTTACAAAGTCGAGTGAATAAAGTGCTGCCAACCGCAACGGTAGTTCATCGATTAGATATGGCAACATCTGGTATATTGATCATGGCGTTACATAAACCTGCACATGTCGCAATTAGTCGAATGTTTCAGCAACGCGAAACGAAAAAAAGCTATATTGCCCGTGTCTATGGTCATATGAAAGATGATAATGGTTCGGTCGATCAACCGCTTATTTGTGACTGGCCAAATCGTCCACGACAAATGGTTGACCATGAACGTGGTAAACAGTCGTTGACCCATTACCGAGTATTATCACGCGATACTGATGCTAACTCGGTGCCAAGTACCTTAGTTGAATTAACCCCGATAACAGGGCGTTCTCATCAACTACGTGTCCATATGTTATTTTTAGGCCACCCTATTTTGGGTGACAGATTATACTCACATGAGTCAGCGGTTACGGCAAGTGCACGGTTATTATTGCATGCGCAAATGTTAGAGCTCGCACATCCATGTATAGAAAAGACACTCACTTTCAAAGTTCCTTGCCCGTTTCTTTGATAAGCATTTTTTCTGGTTAAGAAAATAAAGTATTTGCCGATAATTGATCATACGTCCATTAAACAATTTTCGGTAAGTACTCACCGCCTATAATTTTAAGGAACATATGTCTTTACGTGTTTTAGCTTCATTAATCATTTTCTGTCTATTTAGCCTTGTTACTATTAACAGTTATGCATTGTTATACCAAGAAGAAAATAAAACCGAAAAGCCAAAAGTTCCAGAGCAGCAAGAGGCGACAAAAACAGCGGATGAATCCGGTGATGCCAGTAAAGTAGCTCCTAAAAAACGTCCAGAAATTTTCGCCCCTATTAATTCGCTACTGCAACAAGAACAAGATCTGACTCATTACCTAACGGCTGAAAAAATAACGCCTATGTTAGCTGGCGCTCAAGACTTTATTACCATTATCAATGAAAATACCGCCAGTAATCAAAAAGGGGTAATGATACTGCTCCCTGACTGGGGAATGAGTGCAAAAAGTAGCAACGCTTTAAATTATCTACAAAAAGTACTGCCTAGCCAAGGTTGGACAACCATAGCTATTCAGCCACCAAGTATCCCTTTAGGTTACCCTTCTCGCGCATTAAAGCGATCGATTCAACTCGAAGACGATGATAAAACCTTACTGGCACACAAAGAACATTTGACCGAACTAATGACGGCGGTGATGGAAAAAGCTAAAGATTATCCTGGTATATTTGTCGTGGTATCAAAAGGCAGTCATGCCATATTACTGGCCAATTTATACAGTACCGGTAAACTACAATCGCCAAGTGCTATGGTCATGCTTAGTGGTTATATGAATACTACAGAGCAAAGCCTCTCATTTGCTAAAGTACTGGCGACCAGTGAGTTTCCTCTCTTAGATATCTATCTGTCAAGAGAGCAGCAATTAGCGACCTCTGCCGCTAAAATTCGTAAAGCACAAGCAGTTAAAGAAATGAAAGTCTATTATCGACAAACTGAACTGCACAATAATCAAATTGGCTATTACCCTGAAAAAGCGTTGTTAAGGTCAATAAATGGCTGGCTTAAATCTATTGGTTGGTAACATCTGCTATAAACTCAAACGCTGATCTCAATAAGTTACTACCCCGTTAGCTACAATCAACAAAAAGCCCCCGCTGAAGTTATCCTCAGCGGGGGCTTTTTAATCGTTAATACAAGTTAATTCATTAGCTAACCATTATCAGCAGAGCGATTAGCACTTATAGCTTAAACTCTTGCACTGACTGTTGTAATTCTTCAGCTAACTTAGCGACTTCATTACTTGATTGTGCCGTTTGCTGTGCACCTGCCGTTGTTTGTTCAGCAATGGCAACAATAGATTCTAAATTAACGCTAATCTCATGAGCGACGACACTTTGTTCTTCAGCAGCCGCGGCAATTTGAGTACTTTTATCAAATGCCTCGTGAACCGAATGAGTAATAGTTTGCAGCGCTTTCTCAGCTTCTTCGCTCTGCTCTACACAATTTGCGGCTTGCTTCTTACCCGTATCCATAACGCCAACAGCTCGTTGAGCACCGGTTTGCAGTACCTCAATCATGTTTTGTATTTCTTGTGTAGACACTTGCGTTCTACTAGCTAGCGTTCTTACTTCATCAGCAACTACGGCAAAACCACGACCTTGCTCTCCGGCACGAGCGGCTTCAATAGCTGCGTTTAATGCCAGTAAGTTAGTTTGCTCAGCTATGCCGCGAATGACATCAAGAATACCACCGATAGAAGCACTGTCTTGCTGTAGTTTATTGATAACTTGTGCTGCTTCTTCAACTTCGTCAGCAAGTAAGCCGATAGTTTGGCGATTACGTTCAGAAATAATTTTTATACGCTTGGCTTCGTCATCAGCTTGCTTTATTTCACCTAGTGTATCATTAGCACTAGATAGTACACTTTGAGAAGTACTGCTCATTTGCGTAGTCGCAGAAGCGGCTTGTTCAACTTGTGAACGTTGCTCTGCAATAGCAATGGTACCTTGTGCGGTTACCGCTGAAGTTTCTTCTGCGGCAGTTGCTAGTTGTGTAGAGCGACTAACAATACCTTGAATAAGCGTACGCAAACTATCAATTAATAAATTACAGTTACGTGATAATTCAGCAAATTCATCTTTACCCGTTTCATCTAACTTATGAGATAAATCACCAGAAGCAACGATGTTAAGCATTTTATTAACCAAAGACAGTGGTCGGGTAATACTAAGCAGTGTAAACCAAGCAATACCAATTGCGGCAACAATTGAAAAAATCATAATACCTATAGTTTGTGAGTTACCATCGGCCACTTTTTCTTGAACAAGTTTACCCGCCGTCATCGCAGTTTGATTCGCTAAATCGACTTGTTTTTCTAAAATGGCATTGGCTTTTTTGATGTCACGTTCTGCAGCATCTAAGTTTTCTGTTGCGACTTTAAGGGCAATCAGTTGTTTATCTTTGTGAGAAAAAATATCATTGTTAGAGTTAATTAATTCAGTTAATTCACTCAAAGCAACAGACAAATCATCAGCTACATCTTCGGCGCCTTGATTAGATAGCTCGGATATAATATCGGTAAATGATTTATTTACATCAACAAAGCTATTGGATATTTGGTTACCGACTAAATCTGTTGACGACCTGTCGATTAAACCTCGATATTCAAGTGCTGAGCTTACTAGCCCATTAAGTAAGGTTTCAATACTTTCACCTAAACTAACAGCTCGCTGAAGCTTAGTGTCAGCTAAGTCGTGGTCGGCAAGGTCTAGTAACATCGTAGCTGCATCATCAGCTTTTTCTTCAAGGTTAGCTATTTTTTCTCTTAAAATAAGCGCTTGATTAATACTGGCTTGCCTATTACTAAAAACCAATCCTATTTCTTTTTCGAGTTCTGCATAAACTGAATCGACTTGACCTAGATTAGTTAATAAAGAATTTTCATTTCGCACCACTTGCTTTAATTTCTTCAGCTCAGTAGTAAAGTCATCTTTATCTTGATTATATGCCGTAAGATTATTATTAAGTGGCGTTAATTCGGTTTGATAATATGCACGTAAAGTAAGGTTACCTATTTGGGTTAAGGTGTTAGCAAGCTTGTTACTCCCTTTTAATGTAGGGATCGCCAACTCACTTTGTTGTACAGTAGAGCCTTTAATTATGTTCAAATTCCATAGAGATATAGCACTAGTTATTACTAGTAAGACTGCAATAATGGCAAAACCACCCATTATTTTCATTGCTACCGTTAAATTCATAAATGTCACCGTGTAAATAGATAGTATTGAGTACGAGTGTAAACTAAATTAATTGCTACTTCCTTGAATGCAGGCCTATATTTTCAAAGCCAATAATCATAGCTTATTTGTCATTATTGTCGATTAGATTATCGGTTAATATTGTTAAAAACTTAACCGTTAATTTTATTATAACAAGCTTAAGCTATTTTTCACCTTTAGTTATTGCTTTATCATAAGTTTTTTTATTTTTGTTTTGCACTGTGGCAAGGCTCAGTAAACAACTGCTTGTCAGACCATCGTAATAACGTTAGATGTCCGCCCCAGACGCACCCTGTATCTAATGCATAAATATTGTCAACAGGACAGTGCCCCATTAATGAAGCCCAATGACCAAATATCCAACTATAATTTGTTTGTTTTTGTGTAAACTCAAACCAAGGTTTTATATGGGCAGGTGCTTGCTCAACTGCAAGCTTACATGAAAACTCTAAGCCATAATCGAGTTGGCAATAACGCATTCTGGTCAGTGAGTTAACGGTCACTCGAAATTTTTCATCAGCAGATTTTGCCAAAGACCATAGATTAGGTTCTTCACCATACATTATGGCTAACCAATCATTTCTTAGCGCTGATGCTAGCTTGATATTAACATCGTTTGCTTGTTCCATAGCTTCTGCAGGTGTCCAAAAGGGTGGCAAACCTGCATGACTCATATAAACATTTTCATTGGGTAACTTTTGGATAAGCGGTTGACTAGCAAGCCAACCCATTAACTCATCAACGTCTGCAGCAGCTAATAATTCATCGAAACAATCGCTAGCTTTTGCTTTTTTCAAGCCACCATAAATAGCTAATAAGTGCAGGTCATGATTACCTAAAACCACTCGAGCACTATTACCCAGTGCTTTTATATATCTCAGCGTTTTTAAGGAGTCTGGACCTCTAGCAACCAGATCACCCGCTAGCCAAAGCTGGTCAGTTTCAGGCGAAAAGGCAACTTGGTCTAGTAAGGCGCGTAGTTCGTGGTAACAGCCTTGAATATCTCCGACAAAATAGATAGCCATAAACGAAGCGTCGCAGTTAGTTAAGAATGTGTGGCTGAGCTAAACCAAAAACAGGTATCTCAACTTGTTGCAAGTCATTATCATCACTTAGCATTTGGTAATGGCCCTGCATAGTACCGACTGGGGTTTTTAAGATACAACCGCTGGTATAAGTGTACGTGTTGTCTGGCGCTATGATAGGCTGCTTACCGATAACACCTTCACCGGCAACGGTAGAGGTCTTATTGTCGCCATCGGTAATCAACCAATAACGAGACAATAATTTAACCGGTTTATTACTATTATTGGCAATACTAATCGTATAACTAAATACATAGTTCTTTTCGTTTTCAATCAATTGTGAGGCAATATACTCAGTTTTAACACTGACCGAAATATCATATCCCATAGAAATCGATTCGACTGTAGTTAATGTTGAATCGTCCTTCATAACTCAACCGGGTTATCAGTTAAGAAATTTGCCAGTTTGATATAATCTGTGATCGGTAAGTTCTCTGCACGAAGTCTTGCATCGATACCTAAAGCCGCTAATTGTTCAACCGTAAACAATTTTTTAAAACTATTGCGTATCGTTTTTCTACGTTGGTTAAATGCCGCCAAACAAACTTGGTTAAGCGATTTAATATCTTTTACTGGATTTTTAATCTCACCATGAGGAATTAATCTCACGATAGCAGAATCAACCTTAGGCGCTGGCTTAAAAGCTTCTGGGCCTATTTGCATAACAGGGATAACCTGACACTGATATTGCGTCATGATTGAAAGCCGACCGTAGGCTTTACAATTTTCACTAGCAGCCATGCGTTGAACAACTTCTTTTTGCAGCATAAAGTGCATATCTTTCACGCTATCTTTAAACGTTAAAAGATGAAAAATAAGTGGCGTAGAAATGTTGTAAGGTAAGTTGCCAAAAATTCTTAAAGGTCGTTCTGCGGTCGCTATTTCACTAAAATCAAATTTAAGGGCATCCGCTTCGTAAATAGTAATTTTATCAGCAATAAAAGGATGATGACGTAAACGATGGGCAAGATCTCTGTCAAGTTCGACAACAGAAATAGCACCGGCTCGGTCAATAACCGGTTCGGTTAATGCGCCTAATCCAGGACCAATCTCGATAAGATTTTCTCCCGGCTCAGGGTCGATAGCATCAACAATTTTACTGATCACACCTTCGTCATGTAAAAAGTTTTGTCCAAAGCGTTTTTTGGCCTGGTGGCCTAGATGAGTTTTATTATTCATGATTGATTATTTGCTAATTTAATGGCTGTGGTGATTGCTTCAATAAAGCTTCCTGGGTCAGCTAAGTTGGTACCCGCTAATTCAAGTGCGGTACCGTGATCTACCGAGGTTCGAACAAAAGGTAAGCCTAAGGTAATATTAACCGAAGCGCCAAAGCCTTTATATTTCAAGACTGGCAAGCCTTGATCATGATACATAGTTAAAATGGCATCAGCATCACTTAAGTACTTCTCCTGGAAGATAGTATCAGCAGGTAATGGCCCAATAAGCTTGATGCCTTCATCTCTGAGTACATTTAAGGCTGGGATCATCACATCGATTTCTTCTCGACCTAGATGCCCATCTTCTCCCGCATGAGGGTTTATGCCACATACGTAGATTTTAGGCTCTTTAATACCAAATTTATTAATAAGATCGGTATTTAAAATACGAGTGACTTTTTGTAAACGTTCTGCGGTGATCGCTTTAGAAACATAAGCTAAAGGAATATGCGTTGTCACTAATGCAACTCTTAAGCCTTCTGTCGCCAACATCATCACGACATCGGCACAGTTAGCTTGGCTAGCAAAATATTCTGTATGACCACTGAAAGCGATACCCGCTTTATTAATTAACCCTTTATGCACGGGGCCAGTGACAATAGCATCGATTTCACCAGAGATATTTTTTTCACTGGCAATTCTTAATGTTTCAATGACATAACTACCATTTTCAGCATTAAGCTCACCAGGAATACAAGCCTCAGCCATATCGACAGACAATATCGTTAGTGTCCCGGCTTTTTGAGGTTTAGCGGCTTTCGAAACATCATAATCAATAAATGTGAGTGGTAAACCTAAAACTTCAGCGCGCTCTTGCATTAACTTTTTACAAGCAATTACCACAAGCTCAACGGGCCAATCTTGCTGAGCAATGAAAATGGTTAAGTCTGGGCCAATTCCTGCAGGTTCGCCTGGCGTGATAGCTATACGCTTTGTCATTATTTTGTATCTCGACTAAAAATCTCTACATAGGCTTCATCACGAAGCTCTTTAATCCAACGCGCACTTTCTAAACCAAACTTTCTATTGAATAAAATGCGACGAGCTTTACTTTCATTCATTTGTTCTGTCGCATCAAGTGTTCTTCGACCCGTTAATTGCGCTAAATGCCAACCAAATGAAGTTCTAAAAGGCTTATGCATTTCATCAACTTTTAATCGCGCTAAGGCCGCCTTAAAAGTAGGATCGTAAACATCAGGGTCTGACCAACCTAGATCACCACCTCGCACTGAAGTAGGTCCGTCTGAATACTCTTTAGCTAAGTCGCCAAAATCAGCTTCACCTGCGTTAACTCTGTCCATAAGGCCTAGCAGAATACTTTCAGCTTTGGCTTCACTCAAGATAACAGAAGGTTCAATCAATATGTGCCGTGCTTTCACTTCTTCTACTTCAACGATTTGCAAACCACGAATATCTATAATTTTTACAATACTAAAACCTAAACCGGTACGGATAGGTCCTAAAATTGATTCTTTTTTCTCACCATCAACAATTGATGAGAATAATGTCGGTAATTCATTGATATTTTTCCAACCTAAATCACCACCTTCTAAGGCATTTGACCCGCCTGAAGAAGCAATAGCAATTTTTGCAAAGTCACTGCCGTTATTAAGCAATTCAATTACTTTTTCAGCGCGAACTTTAGCGGCATTCATATCATCTTGTGTTGGATTCGCTGGGAACTCAATCAGTATGTGTCCCAGACGATATTCAACATCAGTATTAATTTTTTCTTCCATAGAAGAAATCAAATTAGCCACGTCTTGTGGTGAAACATAAATACGGCGACTAACACTATTGCGGCGTACCTCGCCAGAAATAAGTTCAGTTCTGACTAGTTCACGATACTTATCGTAATCTGTGCCATCTTTAACAAGATTCTGACGAAACTGGTCTAACGTTAATTTTTCTTCTTTCGCCATATTCGTTAGCGTTTCATCAAGTTGTGCATCACTCACTTGCACACCCATACGTTCGCCTAATTGAGTGATCAACGCATCGTTGATCAACTTTTCAGTGACCTGCGTTCTTAACGCTTTATCTGATGGTAAACTTTGATCATTTTTTAGTGCTTGTTTTTTTATGGTTGCGATTAGGTCTTTTATTTCAGATTCCAAAACAACACCACCATTTACAATGGCTGATACTCGATCAAGTTCAACTTGTTGTGCTTGTACTGGAAAAAAAGATGTTACCGTCAAAGCGCTTGTTAAAAGTAAAAATTTCAATGATTTTTTCATGTATCGTCTATTTCTTATATTTAATTATTGAGAAAGTAAGGGCGTTTGTAGCCAAATATACTTGAGTTGAACATATCTGTAATGTCTTTTGTTCTCATGCTAAATCTTAGCATAAAACCATTGTTGAATTCATCGCGATTTTTATTATTACTCGATGGTTCATCAAAGTTTGCTGTAATATAACGATGATAAGCAAAACTCAGTGACCAACAGCAACTTTGGTACTGTAAACCCGCATAAGTTTCTATGCTTCGATTTTGCTGTAAATCTTGAGTTACTCGGCTAATAACTTGCCAATTTTTATTTATGCTGACATTCCCCGCTAAAGATAGTTGCTCTAATGTTATACCTGAGACATCACGAGTGTATCGATGGTTCAATTGTATTGTTTGATTTTCACCAAAAAGATAATCAATACTGGTTTGACTCTTGTTGGTAACATCATCTTCTGTATTATATTGAATGTCGCTACTGAACTGCCAACTACTATTTATACGAGCGTAGACTTCTGCCGCTAATGCCGAAGCATCGGCTACAATTCCTTGGTTTTCTTCAAAGGTAAAATTACTGTCATTAAGATAAACAATTCGTCCTAAGCTGACCCTAAGTTGTTCTTGATTGGCACTGTCGAGTAAACGACTCGTTATTCCCCAAGAATATTGATTAGCTTGAGCTATCCTATCTAAACCACTAAAACGTTTATCACGAAATAGACCGTTATAGTCATCTTGTAGTGTGGTTGTATCATATAGCCCTATATTACTTTGATCTTTTTCAGGAATATAAAGATATTGCAGTTGCGGCTCTAAGGTTTGTGTAAAACTATTTCCCCAAAAATGACTTTGCCTATCAAAATTAACCCCACCATGAAAACGGACTTTAGGTAATGTTCTGCTTACACTTTCTTCAAGCTCACTTTCCAAAGGAATATTGTCTTGTTGGTAATGGGTTTGTAGTATTTTAAATTCTGAATTCAAAAACCAAGCTGGCGTAACCAAAGGGAAGGTTAAACCCGCTTCAACATGATAGCGCTGTGCGGTTACTTGAGTTTTATCGGCATTGTCAAAATTGGTGACTTCAGAATAGACATCGAATAACCCGTCTAAAACATCAATTTTTTGATGGCTGGCAAGTTCGAGTTGAGCAAGCGCTTTATAGTTTGTTTTATTATCGCCGAGTACTTCAAAGTCTTGTAATTTTACCTTGGCTTGCCAACTATCCGCAAAATAAGCTAATTCACCTGTTTGATATAAGTAAGCATCATTATCATTGTAGTGCTTACTACCAATATCAACTAAATAGTTATCATCACTAATTGTTGTGTAGTCAACGAAAGCGCGAAAGCGCTCTGAAAAGGTGCCAACATGTTGCATACGCACTAAATATCGTGCATCGGTGCTATTTTCTTGTTCATTGTCTTGATCTAGATATTCGAGATCAAATTGTCCTTGTTGTTCATCATGCAAATAACGAAATTCTGTCATTAATTGACTGCCACGCTTCAACATGTATTTTGGGGTAATCGTCGCATCAATATTAGGGGCAATATTCCAGTAATAAGGAATTGACGTGGTAAAACCTGATTTACCTGAATTACCAATTTCAGGATATAAAAAACCCGATTGTCTATCATCACCAATAGGAATCGTAAAATAAGGTAGGTACAAGACCGGCACATTAAAAACTGAAAACCTTGCATTATAAGCTTCTAAATAACGTTCATCTTTAGAAATATTAATTTCGCTGGCATTCATTTGCCAATCAGGTGAAGCGCCATAACAAGTAGTAAAAGAAGAGTCAATTAATGACAAGGTACCTTCTCTAGACACAGAAATAATACCAGCACCACCGTGTCCTGCTATTCCCGCGAGTTGATACTGAGTATTTTTCAAGGTAGTCGCGCCGAGCGATTCACTTATGTTCAATTGGTCGGCAAAAATATCAATGCCTTTATTTTGAAAGTGAATATCGCCCGTGGCCTTAACCGATGAACTTTCTCTATTAAGCTCAATCTCATTAGCAAGAATTGTCTGCTGACTGTTAATCAACATTACATTGCCGGTAAATTTAGCGACTTTATTTTTATTAATACCCGATTTATCAGCTAAAATAGTGATCGCTTTACTCTTTTCAGTAGATTGAGTAGCGGTTAACTGTGGGTAAGTCGGTATAGGGCATTGAGCCATACCATCGAGAATATCGGTAACTTGTTGAGCAACACTATATTTAGCCATTGATAAACAAGTAATTATTAAAATTAAATAGCGCGGAAATGACATTAAAAGTCCGATAGATGAATGATTAAAGCAACAAAGATGAAAGCGAGCCACATTTTATACTCAAACACTTAGATAATATAGCAATTTTCTTTAGGGTGCTAATTCGGTATATTGGTAATACGGGTTGGCATTACTCATTTATGCCCTCACCTAAGATAACTATTAGTACCATTTACTTGAGGAATAGAAAACTTGCCAAGCTCTCGAATTCAAGCGTTACACCTATGGTTGGATAAACAATTTTCAGGCGAACATATTCAATTGACCCCCTTAACTGGCGATGCTGGCTTTCGCTGCTATTATCGTTTTTCGATAAAGGGTCGTTCATTTATCGCCGTTGATGCCCCTAAAGATAAATCTAATAACGCGGCTTTTGTTTTTATGCAAAAGAGTCTTAAGGATAATAATGTCTTAGTGCCTGAAATTATTGCGGCTGATTTATCACTAGGTTTTCTTTGCTTAGCTGATTTTGGTGAAACGCTATTAGCTGATATTTTATCGACTGAAAATATCATTATCACCTATCAAAAAGCTATCGATATTTTACCAAAAATTCAGTCTGCATTGCCCAAGAATACTCAAGAATTACCGCATTATGATCAAGCATTTGTTGAGCTTGAACTGAATATTTTCTCACAATGGTTATTAACTGAGCACCTATCAATTATATTAACTACTGAAGAGCAACAGCAGTTAATAGATTGCTTTTCAATATTAACAGAAAATATGCTGAGCCAACCGCAAGTCTTAGTGCACCGAGATTACCATAGTAGAAATATTATGATCCTCGAGGATAATAATTTCGGCATTATTGACTTTCAAGACGCGGTCATTGGTCCTATCACTTACGATATCGTCTCGTTACTCCGTGACTGCTACCTGAAATGGCCGAACGAGTCTGTTTCATTGTTACTAAACCGCTATATAGATATAATGACAGAGCACTATTCATTAAACGATATCACTCGCCAGCAATGGCAGCGCTGGTTTGATTTAACTGGCTTACAACGCCACATTAAAGCGAGTGGTATCTTTGCCCGTTTACATCATCGCGATAATAAAAGCGGCTACTTAAAAGATATTCCGCTAACACTTAGCTACCTTGTTGAGATCAGTGAAAAATACCCTGAATTAGCCTCTTTACATCAGCTTTTATTAGTAAAAGTACTGCCTGCGATGCAAAATCTTAAAGCGGGTACATTAACATGAAAGCGATGATTTTAGCCGCTGGTCGTGGTGAACGTATGCGCCCCTTAACGGATCATTGCCCAAAACCTTTACTCAGAGTAGCTGGGATCCCGCTAATCGAATACCATATTAATAAACTCGCCCAGTGTGGCATCACAGATATTGTTATTAACTATGCCTGGTTAGGAGAGATGATCGTTGACTATTTAGGTGATGGTAAAAAATTCGGGGTTAATATAAGCTACAGTCCAGAAAATAGTGGTGCACTTGAAACGGCTGGCGGTATTATTCAAGCGCTACCTTTATTAAGCAATAATAACGATAATGAAGCCTTTATGCTGATAAATGGCGATATATTTACTGATGTTAACTTTGCTAACTTACCGACATTAGCCAAAGACCGGTTAGCGCATATCTGCTTAGTTAACAATCCTGATCATAATATAAAAGGTGATTTTATTTTTGATAACAATCAACTCACCAATATTGTAAATCAGTCAGAATCAACACAGAAAAATACTTACACCTTTAGTGGTATTAGTTTATTTCGCGCTGATTTTTTTAAAGATAAAAATGCCATGCCAGCATTAAAGCTTGGTCCGATGCTCAAAAGTGCGGTTAGCGACGGTACGGTTTCAGCAAGCATACTCGATTGTGCATGGACCGATGTTGGTACGCCAGAACGTTTAGCGTATCTAAATAGATAAGTTAATCAATTAATAACACAAACAGGTAATATTGATAATGAGAATATGGGGAAAACTTTTAGGCTTTATATTTGGTTTTATGCTGAGTAAAAACCTACTAGGTGCATTAATAGGCATGTTTATTGGTCATAACTTTGATAAAGGCAGAGGCCTTAATTTCAATAATCTTTCAGGCTCGAAAAGCTCAGAAAGTGAACGCCAGAGCGCATTCTTTTACACTTCTTTTTCAGTGATGGGCTACATGGCAAAAGCGAATGGCTTAGTGTCAAAGCATGAAATTGAATTCGCCAATGCTTATATGGACAAATTATCGTTGCAGGGAGAGTCAAGACAACAAGCGCAAGATGCCTTTAGAGAAGGTAAAATGGCGGGTTTTCCACTGAACGATAACCTTGCAAAATTTAAACAAGTTTGCGGAAATCGTCATGATTTATTATTACTCTTTTTAGAGATTCAAATTCAAGTCGCTTTTGCTGATGGTCACCTAGACAGTGATGAACGCCAAGCCTTACACACCATAGCGCAGCAATTAGGCTTTTCAAGTAAAGAGCTTGATAGACTCTTAGAAATGATTATCGCTGGTGCACAATTTCATCAAGGTCAATCAGGTAAAAGCTCTCAATCTCAATTAGAGAATGCCTACAAAGTGTTAGGTGTTGCAGCAGACACACCTGAAAAGGATATTAAGAAAGCTTATCGAAAGTTAATGTCGCAACATCATCCTGATAAGTTGGTTGCTAAAGGTTTACCACCAGAAATGATGGAAATTGCCAAACAAAAAGCACAAGATATTCAAGGGGCATACGAGTTAATCACTAAAAACAAATAACCGCTAATGCCTGTTATTACCAGCAGATATTAGTGCCTAGCTTGCTAGCCGCTCAATGAAAAACGCATACTAGCGTATGCGTTTTTTTTCTTTAAGGTGTTTATTTTCGTTGATAAACACAAAAATCCACATCAAAACTATTTTTGTCATCGGCACTGAGTTTAACGCTACTGGTTAGTTGCCAATCTTCCACCGTATTATATTCAGGAAACTGAGTATCGCCATCGATATCGGCTTTGATATGAGTAATGTAAAGACGGTTAGCGAGGGGTAAACAATGGCTGTAAATAGCACCACCACCAATGACCATCACTTCGTCTACTTCACCCGCTAGCAGTAAAGCTTGCTCGACTGACGTAGCACTGTCTACACCATCAGCGCGGTAGTTTTGGTCACGTGAAATAACAATATTTTGTCTACCTGGTAAAGGACGACCAATAGATTCATAGGTCTTTCGCCCCATAATAATCGGCTTACCTAACGTCGTTTTTTTAAAATAGGCTAAATCAGCCGGTAAGTGCCACGGCATATTATTATCTTTGCCAATAATACGGTTATCAGCATGGGCGACAATCATCGAAAGTAGGGTCATTAACATGGTCTCTCTAAAGGGAATAATTCACTATGTGCTTAATGAAATAACTCATTATTGTTTCACGGGCTTATTTAACATCACTCATCAGGGGATAATAGCGATTTACCCCCTAAAAAAAAAGCTCAAGTAAATTATACTTGGGCTTTTTTATAACAACTAACTAAATGAACAGTGAATAATTACTTACGATATTCAACTTCTACATCGTATTCATCTTCATCCCAGTCTTCGTCACCTAATTCGTCTTCAACGCCGGATACCGCTTCTTCGTGGTAAGTATCCCACTTGAACTCAACCGTTTTATCTTCTGGTGTTTCTTCGATTTCTGGAGGAAGCCCTTCGATAAAAGTCATCACGCCTTGCGTTAGGTCAGCGGTACCAAATTTATTGATAGCAGAGACACTTCGTACTTCGCCAGTCCAATTTAAGCCAGCAACAATACTATCTGTTAGCGCTTTCGCTTCATCTTCTAACATTAAATCAAGCTTGTTAAACACTAACCAGCGCGGTTTAGCAAAAAGTTTTGCTGAATGACGCTCTAATTCACTGATAATAGTTTTAGCGTTTTCAAGCGGATCAGAGCCATCGGCAGGCATTACATCAACAAGATGTAATAAAATTCGACAACGCTCTAGATGCTTAAGAAACTGTGTACCTAAGCCTGCGCCTTCTGCTGCGCCTTCAATCAAACCAGGAATATCAGCAATAACAAAACTACGTTGCGTATCTAGGCGAACTACACCTAAGTTAGGCGCCAACGTAGTAAATGGATAATCTGCTACTTTAGGTCGAGCCGCTGAAACACTGCGTATCAAAGTAGACTTACCTGCATTAGGTAAACCTAACAAACCTACATCGGCGAGTAACAATAGCTCAAGCTTGAGACTACGTATTTCGCCCGGTGTGCCATCGGTTTTTTGACGAGGAGCGCGGTTAGTACTACTTTTAAAACGCGTATTGCCTAAACCATGCCAGCCGCCTTTAGCCACTAACATTTTTTGTTCATTGCGGGTTAAGTCACCTAATTGTTCACCGGTGTCTACATCCATAGCACGTGTACCAACAGGTACTTTCAAAATTAAATCTTCTGAACCTTTACCCGTACAATCACGACTTTGACCATTTTGACCGCGCTTAGCACGATGAAAACGCTCGAAGCGGTAATCAATTAAGGTATTCAGGCTTTCGTCAGCCATTAAATAAACGTCACCGCCGTCACCGCCGTCACCACCATTAGGTCCGCCGTATTCAATGTACTTTTCTTTTCGAAAACTTACACAACCGTTGCCGCCGTCTCCGGCCTCAACTCTAATTTCAACTTCATCAACGAATTTCATGGTGCTTTGAAACACTCCAAGATTAAACTATTGCCTTATTATAAGTTATTTTTTGCACTTACGAAAACAAAGTTATTTTTTATACAAAATGAATACCCTTTAAACTAATTAAAGTTACATCATTAAAAGTAAATAAATTTTCAACAACGAGGCGCTTGGTTAAGCAATAGCTGACTATTGGGATTGAAGCAACGAAGTTATTGACTATTTAGGTCATTTAAAAATGAGCCATTAATTAGTGCAATAAGTATTAGATACTCAAGTAATTAAGTATCAAAAAAAAACCCTGCTTAAAGCAGGGTCTTTATTAAGTTTGAGTAACGTTACTAAGCAACAATACTTACAAACTTACGGTTTTTAGGACCTTTAACATCAAATTGTACTTTACCATCAGTTAAAGCAAATAATGTGTGGTCTTTACCAATACCCATGTTTGTTCCAGCGTGGAATTTAGTACCACGTTGACGAACAATAATGTTTCCAGCTAATACAGCTTCGCCACCAAAACGCTTAACACCAAGGCGTTTAGCTTCTGAATCGCGACCATTTCGTGTACTACCTGCAGCTTTCTTATGTGCCATCTTAAATCGCTCCTAATTAGCCGTTAATGCCAGTAATTTTCACTTCAGTGAACCATTGACGATGGCCCGCTTCTTTACGTGAATGCTTACGACGTTTAAATTTAACAATTTTAACTTTATCAGCACGGCCTTGATTTACAATCTCAGCTACTACTTTACCGCCAGCAATGTAAGGCGCGCCTACATTAACTGCTTCGCCGTCAGCGATCATTAAAACGTTATCGAATTCTACTGTTGCACCAATTTCAAGCTCAAGCTTTTCAAGGCGAACTGTTTGTCCTTCAGTTACGCGGTGTTGTTTACCGCCACTTTGGAATACAGCGTACATACCTACTCCGTAAAGCGTCATTTTATTTAGACGCTAGATTTTAAAATATAGGGCGCGAATTCTACGCGAAGATTTTTATTCAGGCAAGTCTAATTCGCATCTATTTCTATTTAATTTACTTATCGATAAACTATTCCGCTACAGCCCTTTATTGCTAAATATTTTCGTGTAAACTCATGCTTCATAAAATCTCTCAAATACAACAACAAAGGTAGCTATAGCCTTCTATGGATATCAAACACATACAAGCCCTCGCTCAAAAAGATATGACAGCGGTAAATAATGTTATTTATTCGCAAATAAATTCTGATGTTGCGTTAATTAATCAGCTTGGCGTTTATATTGTCAATGCCGGTGGAAAACGCATGCGTCCCATGCTAACGGTTCTCGCCGCACGTGCTTTTGGTTATCAAGGTAATGATCATATCTCTATTGCCGCCATTATTGAGTTTATTCACACCGCGACCTTATTACATGATGATGTTGTTGATGAATCAAACATGCG
This sequence comes from Colwellia sp. BRX10-9, assembly GCF_014077405.1. Lineage (NCBI taxonomy): Bacteria > Pseudomonadati > Pseudomonadota > Gammaproteobacteria > Alteromonadales > Colwelliaceae > Colwellia > Colwellia sp. BRX10-9. The sequence goes on from NZ_JACGVV010000003.1 coordinate 101,115, forward strand.
TCGTGGTCGAGAAACCGCTAATGCCCTATTTGGCAATAGCGCCAGCGTACTCGTTGGTGATTTTCTTTATACTCGCTCTTTTCAGATGATGACCAAGTTAGGCAATATGAGAATAATGGATATATTGTCTGATACCACTAACATTGTTGCCGAAGGTGAAGTCTTGCAGTTAATGAACTGTAATGACCCTAGCACCACCGAAGAAAGTTATTTTCAGGTTATCTACTGCAAAACAGCGAAACTATTTGAGGCCGCAACACGTTTAGCAGCAGTTATTGCCGGGCAAGATGAAAAAATTGAAAAAGCGATGCAAGAATACGGTAAATACTTAGGCACGGCTTTTCAATTGGTTGACGATATTATGGACTACACCGCCGATGCTAAAGCGATGGGGAAGAATATTGGTGATGATTTAGCTGAAGGCAAGCCGACTTTACCATTACTTTATGCCATGAAGCACGGTAATGCGCAGCAAAAGCAGCTAATAAGCGACGCTATTGAACATTGCAATGGTATGGAGCATTTAGACGAGATACTCGCTGCAATGGAGCAAACAGGCTCTCTCGTGTACACACAAAAGCAAGCAGAGCGAGAAGCGGATAAAGCCATTGATGCGTTAAAAATATTACCCGAGTCTGAACATAAGCAAGCGCTGATATCTCTGGCCCATATTGCTGCAAATAGAAGCGTATAATCATGAAGACCCATTTCGGCTTTTATCTTAATCTTCTTGCTATTTTGTTATTTATTCCAGGGATATTATTACCGATGTTCTCTTTGAGCATGGATGTTAGCGCCACTATTGCCGGACCTGCGCTGACCTCAGAGTTAATTAACAAAGAGCTTTCCCTGTTAACTACAATTCAAGAGCTGTGGCAGAACGATCGTTTATTAGTGTCTGTGCTCATTTTTATTTTCTCTATTTGCATTCCTTTGTTGAAAACGGCTTTAGTGGCTTGGTCCTATTTTAAGAGGAAGACTCAGCTAGAAAGAAAAATTATTAGCTTTGTTGGTGCGATTGGAAAATGGTCAATGGCTGACGTTTTTGTTGTGGCAATATTTTTAGCTGTTTTGTCTACTAACCATGCAGAAACAGCAAGCCAACAAACGTTAAGTATTATGGGCTTTAAACTCAATTTAATGATCAGCAGTGAAACACTGTCGGCTGTCGGCCCTGGTTTTTATTTCTTTTGTGCTTATTGTTTACTGTCATTAGTTGGTACGCAGCTGAGTCAAAGTGGTCTAAACAAAAGCCAGCTTAACGACTAGTCCTATAATCTGTTCATCGATATTATCTGTAACAGCATTATCATTGATTATTTTTAGAAATAAAAAAACCGCTAGTCTTTACAGAGCAGCGGTTTTTTTTATTGCAAAAACATCAGCCAATAAATATAAATTTACTGAATGAAGCTAATGCTAACGTTCAACAAATTAACCTTTGATGAAGTTAATACCTTCAGTAATGTCAGCTTTCAATGTGTCTAACATATCAACTTTCGCTTTTTCTTCAAAAGCACTTAGTTTACCGTAAGATAAAATTTCGCTAACGCCATTTACGCCTAAACGTACCGGTTGTGCGAAAAATTGTGCATCTTCACCTGCGCCTTCAACGTAAGCGTAATCAACCACGTCTTCGCCTTGTAAACCTTTAACTAAAGACATACAAAAACGAGCTGCAGCAGCGCCCATAGATAAAGTAGCAGAACCACCACCGGCTTTAGCGTTAACAACTTCAGTACCTGCGTTTTGAATGCGAGGTGTTAAAGCAGCAATTTCTTCATCAGTAAAAGTAACACCTTCAACTTGTGAAAGAAGTGGTAAAATAGTGGTACCTGAGTGGCCACCAATTACTGGAACTTTAACTTCAGCAACGTTTAAGCCTTTTAATTCAGCAACGAACGCTTCACTACGAATAACATCTAGCGTAGTAATACCAAAGACACGAGCCGCGTCGTAAGTACCTGCTTTTTTGAAGACTTCAGCAACGATAGGAACCGTGCCGTTAACTGGGTTAGTAATAATACCGACTAACGCTTTAGGACAGTTAGCAACAATGCCTTCTGCTAATGTTTTAATAATGCCCGCATTAACCGCGAACAAATCAGCACGATCCATACCTGGCTTACGTGGCATGCCTGCTGGAATTAAAACGATATCAGCGCCTGTTAATGCGTCGCCTAATGCGTCAGCACCAAAACCTTCAACGGTAACAGCTGTAGGTATGTGTGATAAATCAACAGCAACACCTGGAACAACTGGTGCTACGTCATACAAAGATAGCTCAGAACCCGCTGGTAATTGAGTTTTTAATAATAATGATAACGCTTGGCCAATTCCGCCAGCAGCGCCTAAAACAGCAACTTTCATTTGATGTCTCCGGTAGTTAAAGAATATTTGAGTAAATACGTAAATTTTCGTGCCCAAAAGATATAGCATCGGCCACTAAAAAACAATTAATATTAAACTATATATGGCATTAGGATACCGTATAATACTTTTAATGAAATAATACTTAGGTCTTACTTCCTCATCATTAAGAATTTAAGATTAAAAAAAGTGTAGTAGAAAAATAACAAAGAGTACCGTTAAATTATGACAGTTTCACAAAAACAAGAAGCATTAACACAAGCTTTTAAAGATTTATTAAAGCAAGAGCAGTTTGGTTCTCAAGGCGATATAGTTGATGCGTTGAAGAAACAAGGTTTCGATAATATCAGCCAGTCAAAGGTTTCACGTATGCTCAGTAAATATGGCGCAGTTCGCACCCGCAACGCTCGCCAAGAAATGGTTTATTGTTTACCAGCTGAACTAGGCGTTCCCACAGCGAAAAGCCCTTTACGCCAACTAGTGATAGATATTGAATACAATGAAGTCATGATTATTGTTAGAACAAGCCCCGGCGCTGCCCAGTTAATCGCTCGCTTACTTGATAGCTTAAGTAAAAGCGATGGAGTACTGGGTACGATTGCCGGTGATGATACTATTTTTATTGCCCCAACCCATGTTGGACAAATAAAAGAAACCATTGCTAAATTAGAGTTACTTTTTTCAAGAAACTTAAATTAAGCTGAGTTCGAAGACAGTGAGCCATAGTAACATCGCGATTTTACCGGTTTATTAAAGTGCCAACTTAGCTAAAAAATTCAAACTTGGTGCAAAAAAAGATGCGCCAGTTTCTGCTTGGGTATATTTAAGTAGATGATCAAAATGACCATGAGCATCACTTTGAATCATGGCTTTTAACATCATCTCAAATGGCTCAGGCGAGCGGCAATAAGAAACAAAAAACAAGCCCTGTAACTTCATATCACCATACGGCATACTTTGTCGTACTATTTCGATAGCGTTACCGTCTTCGTCTTTAAGGTTTACTCGCTTAGTATGCGCGGTCGCTGGTTTATTTTCATTGGAATATTCTTCATTATCCAGTTTTGTTCGTCCAAAAATATCTTCTTGGTCTTTAACCTTTAAGTTATCCCATAAGTTCAAGTTATGGCGATAACGTTGAATATGTAAATAACTGCCTGCTGCAAACTCTTCACTCTCTTCATTCGCAATTAGCGCAACTTTGCGGCGGTGTGAACCTTGTGGGTTTTCTGTGCCATCGACAAAACCCGTTAAATCACGACCATCAAGAAACCTAAAGGCACGCACTTGCTCAGCCAGTTCAACGCTGTTGGCTAATAAAGCACAAACCTTGGTACTAACAATATGATTAACGTCTGCACGGTCGCTTCTTATTTCGATATAAAGATCATAACTATCAGCCGGAGCTGCGCGATCATCACATTCAAGCGCGGAAAAAGGCTTTAAATTTTTAGGTCTTCCTTGTGGATACAACTCATCCCAATAGTTAGCACCGATAGCAATAACACCAGCTAAGTTAGATTCTGAAAAACGATCTGCGTAATGATCGAATAAGGCAGGTAATCGAGAAAGTGCGTGACGAACATGAGCATTTTTATCATCTAAAACATTAAACATCAGATAATAACCGTGCAAACTAGGTTCTGCGCAAATACCGAATTGTTCTCTTGCCATCAAAATTCCCAAAAATGTAATGTATATTAATATTTCAATTTTACACAGTTTCTTAAAATTCACAGTAAATCATTTACGATAATAAAATAAGATAAAACCGTGTTGCTTTTTACAGCTATGCCAACGCACTTTTATTAGTATGGGCGCAAGTACTGATAATTTCTGTGCAGCTAAAAGTATTAGCCTTTATCTTGTACATAAAAAAACAGCCCTGAGGCTGTTTTATGATTTATCTTGTTAATATAGATAACACTAGTTGGTATTAAGTAAACTCAGGGTAAGCTTCCATACCACAATCTGATTTATCCATACCTTGATACTCTTCTTCTTCAGTTACACGAATACCCATAACTTTCTTAAGTACATACCAGACCACAAAACTTGCACTAAATACCCAGACAAAGATGGTTGCTGCACCGATTAATTGTCCACTAAAGCTTGAAGCAGGGTTAGTAAGAGGAACAAGCAGTAAACCAAACAAACCAACGACACCATGTACTGAGATAGCACCGACTGGATCATCTATTTTCAGTTTATCTAAACCAACCACTGACAAGACAACGATGACACCAGCGACCATACCAAACAAGGTTGCTTGCAATGCCGTGGGTGTTGAAGGCTCAGCAGTAATAGCGACTAATCCCGCTAATGCCCCGTTTAATGTCATGGTTAAATCTGCTTTTTTAAATAGTAATTTCGCAAAAATTAACGCGGCGATAGCGCCACCAGCGGCCGCTGCATTGGTATTTAAAAAGACCATAGCAACTGAATGTGAACTGTTGATATCGGCAAGCTTTAAAACTGAACCACCGTTAAAGCCAAACCAACCCATCCATAAAATAAATGTGCCTAATGTCGCCATAGGTAAGTTAGCACCTGGAATGGCATTAATACGACCATCTGCTCCATATTTACCCTTACGTGCGCCAAGTAACAAGACACCCGCTAATGCTGCTGATGCACCTGCCATGTGGACAATACCCGAGCCAGCAAAATCAGAAAAGCCTAAGTCACCTAGGGTGTACAAACCAAAGACAGCATTACCGCCCCAAGTCCAGCTACCTTCAAGTGGATAAATAACGGCAGTTAACACAACGGTAAAAATAAGGAATGCCCATAATTTCATGCGTTCAGCGACGGCACCAGAAACAATCGACATCGCTGTTGCAACAAAGACCACTTGAAAGAAGAAATCAGACGCTTTGGAGTATATAGCTCCGCCATTAAAACCATCTTCACGGCCAGAAAATTCTTTTAATACCGCATCAGCATCGATTGTTTCGATGCCAGATAAGAAGAAACCACCACCGTACATAATTTCGTAACCGCAGGCCAAATACATCATGCAAGCAATAGCATAAAGCGCGACGTTTTTAGTCAAAATTTCTGTGGTATTTTTTGCACGCACTAAACCGGCTTCTAACATAGAGAAACCCGCGGCCATCCACATAACAAGAGCACCACATATCAAGAAATAGAAAGTGTCCATTGCATACTGTAATTGAAAAATATTTTGTTCCATGATTTACCCCTTAAATAGCTTCAACATCTTGCTCACCAGTACGAATACGTACAGCTTGCTGTAAGTCATAGACAAATATTTTACCATCGCCAATTTTACCTGTGTGCGCCGACTCGGTAATTGCTTTGACTAAGCGTTCAACAACATCATCATTGACAGCAATTTCAAGTTTCACTTTCGGTAAAAAGTCCACTTGATACTCAGCACCACGATACAGTTCGGTATGACCTTTTTGTCGTCCAAAACCTTTTACTTCACTGACGGTTAGTCCTTCAACACCAATTTCAGAAATTGCTTCTCTGACATCATCCAGTTTGAAAGGTTTTATTATTGCGTTAACCATTTTCATTATGTTTAGCCTTATTTATGATTTGTACATAACAATACAAATGTTATGCCAAAGACTAAAATACCTAATATTCATAAGGTTAAGATTAACAATAAAAAAAAGGCTATTTAAAAGCACTTCGTTGGTGCATGAAATTTTATCAATGACAGTAATTGGTGCATGATTTAATTAGCATGCAAGGAAGTCCCGTTTGTTAAATAAAACTATTAGCGGTGTTAGGCAAGGAAAGGTTAATTAGCAAGGATGGCAAAGACAGTTCTGCTATCTGAGAGGTTTATTACTCGGTGACAACTCATGATTAATGAGTGTATTAGCTGCGCAGACAAGGTAAGTGCAATAAAAATTGAGATGAGGTTAGCTCAGCAAAGAAAAGCTATTGCTAAATAGATCACTGCCCTCACCCACAGTTATTATATCAAAAGATATAGCGGTTAATAAAGCATAGAGGCACTTGGGTTAAGTACAGCAAGGATACTTAAACGTTCCATATCACAGAAGTCGCTGGCATCACGCAACAGCTCTTGTTGCACTGATAACGCATCGAGTTTTTCATCACTAATGACATCGGCTTGGCAATGACTTTTGCATTGGTGGTTCAGTGTCATTATTCGTTTAGCAATATAAAGTAACTTAGTTTCGTCGGTACTATGTTGAAACTCCTCTTCATCTTGATAACGTATAGGTTCAATCAAGCTGTAAGGAAGTTGCCATTGTTTTAATAATTCAGCGGTAATGTCAGCGTAGGAAAAACCCAGTGTTTGTAGTTGTTTAGTCCAAGGCAATTCATCTGAATTAATATGCTTACATTGTTCTACTTTTTCAGGCATAAATTGATGTATGACTAATTCGCCTAAATTATGCAGCAAACCTAAAATAAATAATCGTTCCGCATTAGGTACGTTTAGTTTAGTGCCTAAAAATTTAACCGTTAATGCACAGTCAACACTACGCTCCCAAAAGTCATCTAAATATTCGGGACTGGCTTTTAGTTTTCTAAAGGCATCAGTGGTAAAATAAGCAATAACTAAGTTGTAAACTTCGGTAATACCCAAGATTAAAACCGCTTTAGAAATAGTGTCTATTTTACCAGGATAGTTAAAAAAAGAGCTATTTGAGAGCTTTAAAATAGTCGCTGACAAGGCGGGATCAAGTAAAATGACATCCGCTATATCATCAATAGTTGATGATTCGTTATCAATTAACTCTTTAATGCGGATAAAAGAATCCGACAATACAAATATTTCACTCGCCTGTTCGGCGTATTCAACAGCATTCATAACAAAAATCCTAACAAGAAATATAGGGTTGTTTTTATATAAAAATAAAACACTCAGCAAATAAATTGAAAGCTAACACCCGCTGATGGCTCAGTTTTTCAATAATATACAAGGTATTAGCAATGACCTAAATTTTACTCAAGTATAGACACTATATTAATAATAAGTGACTTATTTTCAGAAAAAGTCTAATTAGTCTTCAACGGTTAAGGCAACTTGGTAAGAGCCAAATTTTCTAATATTAATAACCCCCTTATCAAAAATAAGATATTGGCCTTTTATCCCTTGTAATAATCCTGAAACTTGGGGGGTTTTATCAAAGTTAAAAGAGCCGATCTTTTCTAAGTACTGTTCAACAGGAAAGTTCAAATTGACTACTGGTTCGTCAAGTAATTCAACGGCGTCTGCACCAAAGCGTAATTTAATATCGTCTAACTGTGCTGCAATTTCAGGTAGTAATGCTTGTGCTTTCGCTTTTAAATCAACCATTTCACCCGCACCTTTTAACATAGCTCGCCAGTTTGTTTTATCGGCAATAAACTTAGCCAGTGCTATTTCAACTAAACCCGATTGTAAGCGTGTACTTACTCTGAATAGTTTTAAAGCTTGTGTTGCACCTTGGTCAATCCAGCGGGTGGGTATTTGAGTATGGCGAGTAATGCCAACTTTAATGCCAGAGGTATTCGCTAAATAAACATAATGATTAACCATGCAATTTTTTACGCCCCATTCAGGCTCACGACAAGTCCCCTGAGCATGATGGCAAGTTTCTGGTTTCATAATACACATATCGCATTGAGCGAGCTTTTGCATACACGGATAACAAAAACCTTGCGAATAACTTTTCTTGGTTACTCTTGCACAATGACGACACGCTATTTTACCTTGGTAATCTAAAGTAATATTTTTCCCAATTAACGCATTCATATCAATGAGCTGATCGCCTATAGGTAATTGGTAATGAACGAGTCCGTTTTCATCTAACTGAGCAGTCATTTTACTCAAAGCACCTGCATCGTAATGGGTCATTTATTGTCTCGATATGTTTGATGGAGAAATTTAAAGGGCATGGTATAAAACTCTGTAAATGACAGCCAGCTTTTTATCGATTTCGGCAACAAAAATTGCGATACTATTGTTATATCAGCAAAACCTTTACAGCCAAGCCAACTTGTATGCAAAAAAAAGAACCAACCGCCAAGCCAACTTGGTTTGTTTATTATTTACGTTGTGCAGACAACAGTTTATACGCGGGTATTACTACCGACCTAATTCGCCGTTTAGGTGAGCATAATACTTGTAATAAAACAGGGGCTAAATATACGCGGGTTCGGCGGCCGGTCGAATTAGTTTACGCTGAGCCCCAAGAAAATCGTCAACTCGCTTGCAAGCGCGAATATCAACTAAAGAAGTTTACTAAGCTTAAAAAAGAGACCTTAGTGAAAAACTTTAAGCCAATAATTTTTTAGAAAAGCCCTGATAGTACTGGTCTGCTTAGTATTACTTTTATTAGATAATTTCCATTTGTCGACAAGTAACTGCTAGTATACGGCGGTTTTCACATAATAGATGTATGCAAAATGTTTCTAGAACGTTACTGTAATATTACAAACAATCAAATTAGTTTTTCTCGTCAGCAAGGTAGCGATTTCGCTAAAATAGTTGCCGATGATTTCAATCCGCTGCACGATGCCGATGCAAAACGTTTTTGCGTGCCAGGTGATTTACTTTTTTCATTAGTGCTAGAAAAGTCAGGTTTATCACAAAATATGGGCTTTACTTTTTCAGGTATGGTGACCGATGGCATTAAACTCAATTTTCCTGAAAAAATTGTCGAATCAGCAAGTATTCTTGATGATAATGCAAAAGAATATATGAAAATAGAGGCTTCAGGACAGTGTACAACTAACCGTCAATCGATCGATGCTTTGATCCGCGCCTACGTTGAGTTCTCTGGCCATACTTTTCCACATATTTTAGTGAAATTGATGTATGAAAAAAATGTCATGATCAACCCAACACGTCCAATGGTGATGTACGAGAATATGTTTATTCATTTAGATGAAGTTGATTTTGCCGACGTGCAATTGCAATTAACAACGCCTAGCTTACTCATTGACGGTAAACGGGGTAAAGCAACCTTGCCTTTTGACTTAGTCGCTGATGGCAAAGTGATTGGTCATGGTAAAAAGCACATGTTACTCAGTGGCTTAAGAGATTATGACCAAACCACTATTGATAGTCTCGTTAATCATTACAATGATAAAAAAGCGCAGTACTTAAAATAACCCCTTAATAAGATGATGCGAGTTAAAATTTTATTAACATCATTTTATCAAACGCTAGCTGTTGTGTTCTTCTGTTTTCCACACAAAAAGCAAACTTTTTAATTGTTTTAGGTCGCGAGCATTGCTTTGGCTGTTGATAGTACTCCAGCCATGCTCGCAACTTTTCTCCTTGATAGCGAGATTTTAAGACCAGCGCAGCTGAGGTTTCGAAGGGATCTATACGGTTTTCTTTAATATCACTAGCTGAACTTCTCGATAACTGCTGACCTTTAACAGATATTTTTATCGGCTTTTTTTTCTGTTTATTTTGCTTATTTACTATGGGCTTTTTTAATCGACTTTGTTGACATTGCCACCATTTTGTTCGAGCACTTTCTTCTTGTTTTTTCAAACGTTCACTTCGTTTTACACTATGACCTTGTCTTTGCTGAGACTGAATATTAGCTAACTTATCTTCATAGCGCTGACAGTGTTTTTTCCCAGCAAAGCTTTGCTGAGAAAAAATTAAAGTCATACTTATAAAAAAAAGTTTAAAATGTACTTTATACATAGCTCCTCCTTGAACTTCGCAATAAAACAACAACTAGCATTAACAGCTTAGTACATTTAATTAACATTACATTAGCAATCACAAAAAAAACTTCTATACTAAAACCTATCGAGAAATGAGCAAGGATGTTCAATTTTGAAAATATTCACCTTAAAATATTTTGCCATATTCACCAGTTTTATCCTTTGGCCACAAGGCTACACCTCAGAGTTACCAAAAATTCAGCTGGCTACGCCTTATAAAGCAGAGAGTAAAACCCCGATAAAGATCAGCGAATATTTTGTTAGTGAAAAACTTGACGGTATTCGAGGTTATTGGAACGGTAAAAACTTATTAACCCGTGGCGGTAATCTTATCCATGCGCCAAAATGGTTTACTCAAGGTTGGCCATTAACCTATCTTGATGGCGAACTATGGAGCAAGCGCGCTGAATTTGAAAAGATCAGCAGCTGTGTTAGAAAGCATGCCCCCCAACAGCAAATCACGATAAGTTGTTGGCAGAAAATACGCTTTATGGTTTTTGATTTACCCAAGCATTCAGGTACTTTTAGTGAGCGTATTAAGCAAATGAAAGCTGAGATGGCAACAACTGACAATCACTATTGGCAAATCATAAAACAAGAGAAAGTAAACTCAATTGCGATATTGAATCAACGATTAGCAGACGTGGTCGAAAAAGGCGGGGAAGGACTGATGCTACATCATCAAGCCGCCTATTATAAAATAGGGAGAAGCCAAGACCTGATAAAATTAAAACAATATGATGATAGTGAAGCGATCGTTGTTGCTTATATCGCAGGTAAAGGCAAGTACAAAAATATGATGGGATCGATAAGAGTAAAAATGAAGTCAGGCTTACTCTTTAAAATTGGTAGTGGTTTTACTGACGAACAACGTAAAAACCCACCAAAGATTGGTAGCACAATTACCTTTAAATACATTGGTAAAACAGCGCGAGGTGTGCCAAAATTTGCTAGCTTTTTACGTGTGCGTACCTTAGCGTTGAGCCAGTAAAATAGACAAAATTACGATTCAATCCTTTAAAAAAGAGAATAATAATTAATGGAATTTCACTTATGGTTATCTTTTGTGGTTATTTGTATGATGGGCGCTTTATCACCAGGCCCGAGTTTAGCATTAGTCATCAAAAACACCCTCGCTGGCGGAACACCACAAGGTTATGCGACGGCGATTAGTCACGGTTTAGGCGTTGCACTTTACGCGGCCATTACAGCAACAGGCATAGCGGTAATTATCGTTAAATCGCCTTTAATATTTAGTATTATTCAATATGCAGGCGCTGCTTTTTTACTTTACTTGGGGGTAAAATCATTATTAAGTAAAAAAAATAACCAAGTATTTTCTCAAGATGACTCCGCGGCAAAAACACAGGTAAATGGCTGGCGAGATGGCTTTTTAATTGCCTTTTTAAATCCTAAACTTGCTATTTTCTTTCTCGCATTATTTAGCCAGTTTTTAGCAGGAGATGCCAGCAGTGAACAAAAAGTAATAATGACCGCCACCGTAGGTGGCATTGATGCTTTATGGTATTGCCTAGTAACTTTTACACTATCGCGCGGTAATATCATTAGTAAGTTACGTGAAAACAGCCATATTGTTGACAAGGTAACCGGCAGCTTTTTGATATTACTTGCAGCACGAATAGTGATTAGCTAAGTCTGGCTTATTAAGACATTTCAATATAGCGAAAATAAAGTACTTTCAAGCCCTTACCTGCTTCAGCCTCAACAAACACCTCAGGGTTATCAATACGATGCTGAAATTGACACTGAGGGCACTCTCTAGCAACTTCAGCTAACAAAAAGTCTTCACTTAAATCAGGGGAGTTTAAACAGAGTATAACATCACTATTATTTGCCATTAATACCGGCAAACGTTTAATTATTTTCTGGTAATCTCGCTCGATATTGACACTCCCTTTTTGGAATGAAGGTGGATCGCAAATTAATAAATCATAAGGACCATATTTTTTTAACTTGCCGTAAGACTTAAATATATCGACACCTTCATATTTTACCTTACTCGCTTCTTGCTTATTAAGTTTATGGTTTTCACGTCCTGTTGATAAAGCGCCTTTACTCATATCAATATTAACGACTTGCTCTGCACCACCGGCGATGGCAGCAATAGAGAAAGCACAGGTGTAGGCAAAAAGGTTTAACACTTTTTTACCTTCACTGTTATCTTTGACCCACTGGCGGCCATTACTCATATCAAGAAACAGTCCAGAATTTTGTGCCTTCCCCAAACTAAGGTGATATTGCAAACCATGTTCTTGTGCCTTTAATGCGGTAATCTCTTCTCCCCAGAGTACTTCACTTGGCGAAAATTTTCGGCTGCGATACTGCACTTGGATAGATAGACATTGTGGTAGCAACTGTTGGATCACGATAACTTGTTCACTTAACCAAGCCTCTTCAACCTCTTGGTAAAGCGTAATAAGCACAACGGGTGAGAACCAATCAACATTAACATGGGTTAAGCCAGGGTAAGCATGACCACGACCGTGAAATAATCGCTGACAATCGACGAGCTTATTTTCATTTTGAAGATGGACTAAAATAGGTTGAAGATGTGTTTGAAGCGTTGAATTCATAACTTAATTTTTTATGGCCAAAAATAAAGCCGCATAATAACAAATTATGCGGCTTTACGTTCAAATCGTTTGCCTGTTTAGTCTAGATTAATAAACTAAAATCCAAAAATACTAAAAGCAAAGAATTTTTGTGTCACCGTATTCAAGAAAATACCCAAGACAATGACTGGAATAAAAGTGCCTAATGAAAAGTTAACGTACTTTTCTACCCAAGAGCCTTTATAGGTATCGTTACCAATAGCCAGCTCTTCTGACAAGTTATGCTTTTTCCAACGATAGCTAACGAAAACACATAATAAAAAGCCGTTTAACGGTAAAATAGTATCGTAGAAAATATCATAAACCACGTCAAAGAATGAACGTGTGCCCCCAGCATAACTGGTAAATTCAGTAAAGAATGACACCATACCAAAAGAGACCATAGCAAAGACTGTTAGCGCGCCACCAACAATCATTAAAATTGATAAAGCTTTTCTGCGGCTATGTTTCTTTTCAGTCACTAAGTAAGAAACGGGTACTTCAATAATAGATACCAGTGATGTTATTGCAGCAAAAAAGACCAACAGGAAGAAAAATGCCGCAACAGCACTCGCACCAATATAACCAAGCGACACTTGTAATGCTAAAAATATTTTAGGTAAAAAAGTAAAGATCAATGAGACTGAGCTGTCACTTAATTCCGCTGGGTTAACATTCGGGTTGAATGAAAACACTGCAGGTAAAATCATTAAACCCGCAGTAAAGGCAACAGCGGTGTCGGTTAGTGCAACCAGTTTTGCAGAATTAACTATGTCGGTTTTATTATTAATATATGAACCGTAAGTAATTAAAATCCCCATACCGAGTGATAGCGAGAAAAAGGCTTGTGACAATGCGCCATTAATGACTGAAGGAGTAATTTTATCAAAATCAGGAACAATAAAGAATTTCACACCAGCAAAAGCATTTTCTAGTGTTAAGACGTAAACCACCATAATTATCAACATCACAAATAATGTTGGCATTAAAACTTTTGCCGCTTTTTCTATGCCCTCTTTGACACCTGCCACTAAGATGAAGTTGACAATAGCCGCTACGGCAAACATAGCAACAAATAAATAGGGACTGTTGATGAACTCACCAAAACCATTGCCACTGGCTAAGTAATCTAATTTACCCGCGAGTGTTAATGCAACATAGCCAAAAATCCAGACCGTTAGCACCATATAAAAAACCGCAATCATAAAGGGAGTTAAGACACCGAATATACCAGCGATACCCCAACCTCTACTGCCGCCACTTAACGCTTTGTAGGCGCCAACAGGTTCTTTTTGGGTTTTTCGACCAACGGCCATTTCTGCAATCATTACCGGTAAACAAATTAAAAATACGAATATTGCATACATGATTAAAAATGCGCCACCCCCATTTTTAGCTGCGTTTACTGGAAAGCCAACTAAATTACCAATACCAACAGCAGAACCTGCTGCTGCCAAAATAAATCCAAGTTTAGAGCTAAACTGCTCTCTCGATGCGCTCATAAATGTCCTTAATTATAATTATTTGTAGGGCATATTTTGTATAGTTTATTAACTATACGAAAAAAAGAATTGCCTGATGCTAGCAGGCTTTATAATTAATGTCTTCTTTTAGAACGAAGGTATTAGTAATTAAGTGTATAAATATAGTTGCACTTAGACAACAACCAGCCAAACCATTGAAAAACAGACAATAAAAATAATATATTTAGCAAGATACGCTTCTGTACAGCCCCGTTTTGCTATTTTGAGAAGAGCCCACCATTCATAATAGTAAGAATATTTTCCGCTTCTTCTGCCGCAAACACTATTGCCTGAGCTAAATCATCACTTGAAATATTTAAATTCGCGCATAAGCTTTCATCAACACTATCATCATAATCAAACTGATCAGGGTGACTATCAACTAAAGCTAAGCGAGATGCTAAATAGAGTACCTTGACATCTTTATTAATTTGAATAGTTTTCGCTTCATTAAAGTGACGGATCGGTAAAATGATTTTTTCAGGTATTTGCCATATCTTTAACAGTTCGGCAGAAATATCAGTATAAGTAAAACCCAAGGCTTGCTTTTGTAATACCCAAGGCAATTGTTCTGCTGAATATTTTTCACATTTTTTTGCAATCTCAGGGGTTATCTTTGCGACAATCAATTCACCAAAATTTTGCAAGAGTCCGGCAACAAAAAGCCGTTCAATATCTCGTATACCTGCTTTAATGGCTAAGTTTTTAGTCGCTAAGCCACAAAAGATACTCATTCGCCAGAAGCGTTTTAAATCGATAGCCTGATTTGAAAAATGCTTAAAAGCGGTTGCCGCAACATCCACTAACATCATGTTATAAATAGCTTGCGTACCTATAATGGTAATGGCACGTGAAATAGTACTTATTTCGCCAGGAAAACTATAAATCGCACTATTTGCTATTTGTAATAAACGCGAAGTCATCGAAGGATCGACACTGATCACATTAGCAAAGTCTTCAATGCTTGAATCTTCATTGTCCATTAAGGCTTTAATTTTAAAGCAGGCATCGGGAAGCGCAAAAGAGCCATTGGCTTGAAGCGCATATTGGTGAGCATCCATTGGGTTATCAATCATTTTTTATAGAATAATATTAATAGTGTAGCTTGTTGCTTTAAAACAGAAAACAAAAAAACGCAGTGATCTTCATCACTGCGTTTTTATATTTTCTATTGAGGTGTTTTACTGAGCGAAAGTTTTTCCAAAAAAATCACCTTGGTTCCATGTTGGACGCTTATCACCATTAGCAATTTCTAAACCTATCATCATATTCACTTCGGCAAAACTTGCCGCGGCATCGTAACGAATAGGTAAGGTTATTTCATCACTGTGCTGATGATAATGATTTTTAAGAAAATCACCAAATACCGCACCACCATCTATTTCAGGATCTTTAGATTTAAAGCCCGTCATTAAGAATACAGATGGAATACCAGCTTTTACAAAGCTGTAATGATCGCTGCGAGTAAATAACGCCTGCTCTGGCATAGGATCATCACTTAACGATAAATTAATTTTTTCGGCAGCACTCGCAACAATAGGCCCTAAACTTGAGTGTGTAGAACCGAAAGCAATAATATCGGCGAACGGATACAAAATTAATGGCATATCTAAATTAACATTGGCGACCATTTTTGATGTAGGTACCGTTGGGTTTGTTGCAAAATAACTAGATCCTAATAAGCCTTTTTCTTCAGCCGTTACCACCACGAACAAAATAGAACGCTTTGGCTTTTCAGGCATAGCCGATAACAAACGCGCAGTTTCTAATAGTATTGCAACGCCTGAAGCGTTATCAAGCGCACCATTATTGATTTTATCTTCTTCATCACCATGACTACTAAGACCGATATGATCAAGATGCGCACTAAAAACAACATACTCATCTTTTAGACTTGGATCGCTTCCTTCAATAGCAGCAATGATATTAGGGCTAGTGATCTCTTCATGACGACTTTTACTGGCCATTTCAACGGTTGATTTTAATGCAAAACCTTTAATGGCAACATTGTTTGTATCGTCGCTAAGTATATCCGCTAAGGTTCGCTCAGCACCAACAAATAAAACCGCTGCAGACTCGGCACTGATATAAGCTCCGCCTTTCAACTGGGGATGTTTACCAAAAGGTATTCCGTCTTTATCTAACCAGTTAAGCCTTGGTGCATCGGCATAACTAGCCGTTTTAGTAAAGGTGCGTACTGCATCGCGTTTTGGCGTATGAATCGTGATAAAACCAACAGCACCATTTTTAACAGCATTTTTTAATTTTTCACTACCCGAGCCAATATGAGCGCCTTCTTCTGAAGGTAAATCGTCTGGACGGCCTGTTAAGACGACAACAACTTTTCCTTCAACATCAATATCTTTATAGTCGTTATAACCAAAATCTTCAGAAACAACGCCGTAACCAATGAAAACAGTTTCCGCTGATATAGCCGATTCTGTCGATGTACTGTCGCCCGACATAATAAACGCATCTTTAAATGTGAGCGCAACTTCACCATCGCTATTGATTACCGATAACTTAGCACTATTTTCTTCAAGAAACGCTTTACGAAAAGTAACTTGCTGCTCAAATCCTGCTTGCTCACCCATAGGCGTTAAACCTAATTGCTTGAAGTATGACTTTACGTAATTAGCCGCAATTTGGTAACCATCGCTGCCGGTATCTCTGCCTAACAATGTATCGTCGGCTAAAAACTCTATGTGAGCTCGAATATTGTTTTCATTAACTTGTGGTGCTTTTTCGGCAACAGTTGTCGTTGCTTTTTCGCTTTGTCCACACGCAGATAAGAATGCGATAGTTAATAAACTTACGCTGGCTATTAATTTAAATTTCATTGGTTTTTTCATATTATGACTTAATTTTTTTTAAGATCGGTAGATTTATATCGACCGTCACTATAATGATTGTAAAAATAAAACGCTAGTATAGTGACAAAGTTATTGGTTAACACTAATGGCAATTAAAGCTGACAGGTCAAAGGGAAAAGTACTGTTAATACCAATAAGGTGTGGTGGTATTATTTAGATAAACTACTTGAGTAAATATTTTTCAGAATCAGCCGCAGCCATAGGCTTAGCATAATAATAGCCTTGGCCATACCGACACGCCATAGCCGTTAGTAGTTCGGCATCGGCTAAGTTTTCAATACCTTCTCCAACCGTGCCCATATTCAAATTAGTAGCTAAATCTATAATTGTTTTTATGATTGCTTGATGATTATCATGTTCATGAGCGTTGTTAATAAATGAGCGATCAATTTTCAGCACATCAATAGGAAAACGATGTAAGTAGCTAAGACTTGAATAACCGGTACCAAAATCGTCAAGCAGAATTTTAACGCCTAGCACTTTTAAAGTATTCATATTCTCTAGCACTAAATCACTATTTTCTAATAAAGCACGCTCAGTTAATTCGACTCTTAGTTGGCTAGGTTTAATGCCCACACGTTGAATTATTTCTTCAATATCTGCGGGCAGAGTTGCACTAAAAAAGTGATTACCATAGAGGTTACAGCTCACATATAAATCGTTACGACCACAGATTGCTTCCCACTGTTTTAACTGTAGACAAGACTTTTCCAGAATAAGAAAATCAATCGCCATGACTAAATTCGTTTCTTCAGCTAACGGGATAAAATCATCGGGATAAACAAAACCACGCTTATTGCTCTGCCAACGCGCCAGTGCTTCAAAACCAACAACAGTTTCAGTTTTTAAATCAACGATAGGTTGAAAGTAAGGAGAAAATTCACTATTGGCTATTCCATCACGAATATCGGCTTCTAATTCCAGGGCATGTTGCACTTTTTTCTGCATGCTAGAATCAAACACTTCATAACGTCCCTTACCTTTATCTTTTGCATGATACATGGCGGTATCAGCATCTCTGAGCATAATATCAGCACTGTCATAACGTTCATTATTAAACAACACGCCAATACTTGTGCCAATAAAAATACTTTGATTTTCAATAGTAAAGGGCGTCGCTAAAAAATCAGTGATACGTTGCGCAATATCATAAGCTTCATGATTAGATTCGAGGTCTTCAATCAAGATAACAAATTCATCACCACCTAATCGAGCAACAGTGTCTTTGTCTCTGACCAGTACTTTTAACTCTTTGGCTATTTCTTGTAAAAGTAAGTCACCGGCATGGTGGCCTAAGCTATCATTAACGACTTTGAAACGGTCAAGATCTAAAAACAACACAGCAAATTTAAGATCTGCTTTTCGTTTATGACAGGCGATAGCGTGGTTTAATAAATTAATAAATAAAGTACGGTTAGGTAAACCGGTTAGAATATCGTGCGACGCCGTATGTTGTAACTTCTCTTCAGCTTGTTTTCTTTGCTTGATTTCATCTTCTAATGCCACAGTTCGCAGCTTAACTTGCTGCTCTAGAAGGATATGAGACTGTCGTTCAACTTCTAATATGTCGCGCCTTTGGATCGCTGATGCAACATGCTGAGAAACAAATTTCAATAGCTCGGCATCTTGTTCGGTAAAGGTTGTTGCTAAATTATAACTTTGTAAAACCATTGCTCCCAACACAACACCTGAATGTATTAATGGCACGCCCAGCCAAGATTTAGTTTCTTTTTGTGGCTCTTTTGTCTCACCTTCTTGATACAAGGCATACATTTTCGGGTAATTAAGTAATTGAGTTTCACCGGTACGAATAATATATTCGGTAAAGCCATTCCCTAATACCCTAGGCTGCGAGTCGACGGCTGCATTTGTGGAGTTTTGATCTAAATAATAAACAAAAGTTAGTGTTTTTGAATGTTGATCATATTTAGTAATATAAAAGTTTTGTGCGTTAATTAACTGACCAACAATATTATGAACCATCGAATAAAATTCATCAATATGGAGCGTAGCATCATTGGTTAACTCTGATATTTTGAAAAGTGACTCTTGCAATAGTTCTGATTTTTCTCGTTCTCTAATTTGCTTCATTAATTCGCGAGTGCGAGAATTTACCGCATTTTGTAAACGCTCATGGTCGTGTAAACGGGTCATAGCGGTAACTATATGCTGAGCGGTAAATTCCATTAGCTCAAGGTCATCTACTTGGTAACGGAGTGCTTCGGAATAACTTTGTACGGCCATAACGCCAATAACAACACCATCATTAAGTAATGGTACACCAAGCCAGTCAGTGCTATCGGAGCCAAGACGTTTGATTGAATTATTAATTTCTAATTCAGTCACAATTTCAGGGGTCGCCAAGAGTGGTTTAGCCGTTTCAATAACATAGCAAGTCATAGAACCTTCAAATGCTTCAAGGGGTGACTTACCTAGAGGATAATCATCTTTTTCATCCACATCATAAACGAACTCTAACGTTGAAAGGGTTTGGTCATAAAGGGCAATATAAAAATTTTCAGCTCTCATCACTGATGCAATGGATTGGTGAACTTGACCATAAAACATACTTAAATCTGCACAGTCATGAGATAACTGGTTTAACTTAAAAAGTGCAGTATAACGATCTTCGAGCTTACGGTATTTGTCTAGCAAAGAAATGGCTTCCTTTGCTAGCAAGCTATCGCTCTCGTTCAGCTTATCAAGTTCGTTATTTAAAGGGTCTGTCATACATTACAACTTGGGGTGAGAGTAATAAATTTACTCTATATAATGACGATATTTAAGCAAAATATCCACTAGATGAAATAAAATACTAGCAATGAGTTAGCTCATTATTATAAAGGAGCACAAGGCTCCTTTATAATTTATTGCCTAACTATTAATATATTACTTATGGTAAGGCTTACTTAAACGATGTACTGATTCTATAAAGTGGCCCGCATGTTCTGGATTCACATCAGGATGTATACCATGACCTAAATTAAAGACATGTCCAGTACCACCGTCACCAAAGCCGGCAAGAATTTTGTCAACTTCTTGCTCAATACGAGGTAATGGCGCGTAAAGCATTGAAGGATCCATATTACCTTGTAAAGCAACTTTGTCGCCAATACGGGCTTTAGCATTTTCAATATCTATGGTCCAATCAAGCGCTACTGCATCACAACCAGTTGCCGCAATAGACTCTAACCACATACCGCCATTTTTAGTAAATAAGGTTACCGGTACTTTACGCCCCTCATTGTGACGAGTTAAACCATCAACAATTTTAGCCATGTACTGTAATGAAAATTCGTTATAATCACGTGGTGATAACACACCACCCCATGTATCAAAGACCATAACAGATTGCGCGCCGGCAGCAATTTGTGCATTCAAATAAGAAATCACTGAATCCGCTAACTTATCTAATAGCATGTGTAATGTTTTTGGCTCAGCAAACATCATTTTTTTGATTTTGGTAAAGGCTTTTGAACTACCTCCTTCAATCATATAAGTCGCTAATGTCCATGGACTACCTGAAAAACCAATCAGAGGTACTTCGCCCTTTAATTCTTTACGAATAGTACGTACCGCATTCATTACATATTGTAATTCTACTTCTGGATCGGGTATGCCTATTTTTTCTACATCAGCTTTACAGGTAATAGGACGCTCAAATTTCGGCCCTTCCCCTGTTTCGAAATACAAGCCTAAGCCCATAGCGTCAGGAATAGTTAAAATATCGCTAAATAAAATGGCGGCATCAAGCGGAAAACGACGTAACGGCTGAATGGTAACCTCACATGCAAGATCAGCATCGCGGCATACCGACATAAAATCGCCAGCGTTTTTGCGAACTTCACGGTATTCAGGTAAGTAACGCCCTGCTTGTCTCATCATCCATACTGGTGTGTAATCTACAGGCTGACGCAAAAGCGCGCGTAAGTAAGTATCGTTTTTTAATTCAGTCATGAAGTATCTTCCCATTTTTATATGCGCGCATTCTACCATTAGCAATTTTTTGGGTCTATGTTCTAAATCAATTCGTTGCTGTAATAATTAGATCTATTTATGATATAAAAACAATAAGCGATTAGTAATCAGTCACTTAATTTCAATAAATATAATTAATTGTAACAAAAGTTACTTTATACGAAAAAAATCGTGGTATAAATGCTCTATTAAAGTTGTTGCGTTAGCTTTTTCGCTTTGTTATAAATTGCCCCGCGTTAAGGAAGTACACAAATAAAAATAATAATAATAAAAGAAATAACTAAAAAGAAGCTAGTATAAACTAGACCTACAGCGAGCAATTCAAGCCTTACACTTTGTAAGGCTTTTTTATTGCCTAAAGAAAAACATTAAGATTAGCAGGCTTTAAAGAAACACTACATTTAGAGTTACGATATGGAACTATCACTTTATGCGGACTTAATAAAACAGGATCCCTTCCCAAAAAAAGTATCCCTAGCTGGCATCTCCAGAGTAAAAAAAGGGATTTATATTTGGCATTTAAAAGAATTTTCTAAATTTTTTCGTGACTATATAAAAAACTAAAATAAATTAGGAAAACATTAATAGAGTTCAAAAAGTAAAGGTTCTTTACGATGACCTAAAGCCTAAATTTACATTCATTATTGTCATATAAATGTTCCTTTTATTTGTTTAATGAATCATTCATGTTATTTTGATTTATCACTTTTATTACATCCATGTAACTTTTTAGTAATATTTTATGTTTACTCGTTTCGTTTTTAAAACGTAGAAATCATAAACGAAGCTAATTCAATTGCGGGTCTACCTTTATTTGGGCTCTGACACACAAATAAAAACAAGATTTTAAAGGATTAATTAATGAAAAAATTTCTTTCTCACATGTTGGGAGTTATTGCGATACTGATTTCAATTGAAACATTTGCTGCACCGCAACAAGTTTTTGAAGTTGACACAACCCGAGAACTTTCAAGAAGCGAATCAAGTGTACCTACTTTTTTTAAGGAACATGGACCTTATTTGTTTTTTCTTAATCAACCTTTTTTAAACAATAAAAGCCAAACCGCATTACCAGCATATGGCTACAATACTCTCTGGCGACTAGACTCAAGGGACAATAGTGTAAATCTAGTCATTAATGGCATTACAAATAGTGCCTTTGAGAAAACTCAACCGTATGCAATTCTAGATGATCGCATTATATACTTTACTTTTGAAGGCCTTTTTTCTGTAGATTTCTTTGGTTTAAACAAAATTAAACTTAATTCATTTAGGCATAGTAGGCTTGATAATTTTGGCAATCAAATGGCAAGTTATGATGGTTACGTCTACTTTCCTCTAATAGACAATAAAAATTCCAAAAGCGACCTTTGGCGCTCTAACGGAACTGTTGAAGGAACGTCTAAAGTTGAATTGTGTGAAGGAAACATATGTTATCACTTACCTCGAAAATTTGTTGTATCGAACAATAGACTGTTTCTAATTGCTGAATCATCTGAAAAAGATACAAGAATATGGTCTATTAGTAATAATAAAGTATCCATTATTTCGTCTGCAACAACCCAACTAAATGCATATGACATTTTTATCAGTCCAAGTGGAATTCAATTTAATGCCGCCGATAAAATATGGTTTAGTGATGGTACAAATGAAGGTACTTATCCGATAGCACCAACGGCATTAGACAGTATCGGTTTTGGTGATTCTATTATTGTAACTAGCCCATCAGATATTTCGATTATTGAGAACAAGGGGAAGGGTACTAAAACCACAATAGATTTAGGTTCCTACTTTATAAATACTAACCTAATTGTATTGAATGATACGATCTATTTTATAAGCGATCATAAATTAATAGCCGTTGATATTAAAGTTGATACACCTCGTAAAATTTTTGATTTTGGAGGTTCTCCTTACGCTACATACAAAATTATTGGTGGCAAAGGTAACAAAGTAATTCTATTGGTGAACGATCCCATAACTGGAGAACCTAGAAATGAAATTTGGGTAAGTGATGGTACGACAGTAGGAACTATTAAGCTTAAATCCCCTGGGATTGAAAAAAGTCTATGGGATCTTAATTCTTCGCACTTCTTAAATAACGACTTTTACTTTCCTTCTTTTACTGAAGAACATGGAAGTGAGCTATGGCGTACTGATGGAACGATTAGAGGAACATTAATAGCAAAAGATATAGGTTATGGCCAAACTAAGGTACAAAAAGGACCCATAGTAAGTAACGGCAGTGATGTTTTTTATTCTATGAAAAAGACATGGTACGGAGAGTTTGATGGAATAATCAGTGAGCATACTGAGCAAGAGCTTTGGAAGACAGACCCTGTGACTATGCGTAGCTCTAAAGTTCCTCAATGGGAATATCCAAAGAACAGGTTAGCAAAAATAATTACTGTTGACGGAGGTCAATATTGGTGGAGGGAGCATGAATTCAGAGCAGGCGAATATCACTTAGATTTTTATGACTATCAAAGCGAGAAAGTTACCCCAGTAATTACAGATATATTGGGACAATGTGCTAATTATGATTTATCTAATAGAAAAATGGCCATTGCTGGTAATAAATACTTTTTCCAAGCCCCTGTTGTTAACGGTGACTTATGGAGTTGTCAATTATGGGTAAGTGATGGGACTGTTGATGGAACAATGCCCATAACTAATTTACCTAAAACTTCTGTACATCCTGAAATAATCGGAAATATAGTCACCTTTCAAGATGAGGTTTATTTTAGTTTAATTATTCTGGTTAAAGAGTATTTACCTTTACGTACCGCAATATTTAAAACTGATGGAACAATAGCTGGTACTGGCGAAGTATTTAGACTGTCTGCAAGCGGTGAAGAAGCGAACTATTATATAGAAAACATGATAGCAACCTCTCAAGGGATTTTTATAGCAACCAATTCTGACTTCACAAATTTATGGTATTGGCAGCCAAATGGAATAAGTCAGGTTATAAAAAAGGCAAGTGATTTTTATATTGATACATTAATACGATTCAAAGAGGGGGTATCATTTGTATATGGTAAGACTATTTGGGGTAGTGACGGTACTGTAGATGGCACTTTGCCAATGATTGTATTGGAAGAATTTGAAGGTAAAAGTAATTACATGTCTACCCTTCACTCAACACCTGATTATGAAAAAATAATTTATGGTTCTATCGATTCACAAGGAAATAATAGATTATGGGTTTCTGATGGGACAATGTTAGGAACTAAAACAAAAGGTCCCATCATTAATGATAATGACTTTACAGTTAATGCATTTACGGGTGATGATTTTTATATCACTGACTTTTCGGGAGTATATTTAGAAGATTATTATCAAGACTTAAAGCGAATTTCTTTGGAAGGAGATACTGTTGAATTAATAAGGCAAGAACTTGCTGGCTCTAGTGAGAATTTTCCAGCAAAAATAGTTGAAGCTCAAAATCGTATATTTATTGGTCAAGAAAGTGAAATCATCTTCTACTACGGCCCAGGTTTTGGAGGCCCTTATGTAACGGCAAAACTAAAAGGAGACGATTTCGATAATGACGGAATATCAGATGATGAAGATATGTTTCCTCTCCATTTAGATGAATACATTGATACCGACAATGATAATGTTGGTGATAACTTTGATAATGATGACGACAATGATGGTATCGAGGATTCGTTAGATTTATTTTCTTTAGATGCTACAGAATGGGCTGATAAAGATGACGATGGTATCGGTGACATAGCCGATACAGATGATGATAATGACGGAGTAAATGACTGGTTTGATTCATATCCTACAGACTCGACACGTAGTGCTAATAATATAATTGTTGATAATGGAGCTAGTGATGAAGCCACCACAAAAAGTAAAAGTAGTGGTGGAGTTATTCACTATTATATAGTTACCTATGTACTACTGATACTTAGATTACGCCGACGTTTTAAAGAGTAAAATAAAACTTTAAAAATTTGACCAGCCCCTTATAATAATTAATGTTTCAAGGGGCTTTTTACATTATAAACCGTTGCAATGTGCAAGTATTATCCTCTTATAAAAATACCTTATAGCTACTACAAGGTATAATCACACCACTACACCCGTTTACATCCCCAGTAATAAAATTCATATTAACCCCAAAATATAGCCAACAGATAAAACAAATATTTCATGATTACCGTTTTGCCAAAGACGGTACTGAAAAAGGCGCTAAAAAAGCACGATTGAAATTCGTTGATATCAATAAAAAGTTTGGTCGTGCTACTGCTACATTGCCAAAAAAAATATCGCGTCAATAGGTATTATGAACATAGGTAATGGTTAAGTCCTGTAAAGAATAAACACGCTTGTATAAATAGTTAAACTCTCTTCAAAACTTATTCTTTGGTTGTGAATTTCTAACAATTTAACCGATATATTTGCTCCTATTAAGCTGTAAAATGTCGTACAATTACCTTAATTTATTAATAACTTTTAATCATTACGGAAATCCCCCATGAAAAAAATTATCATTTTATTAACTATTTCAACATTAAGCAGTTCGGCTATGGCACAGGAAACTAGCTGGTTTGATAGCTTAAAAAGCTTTGTTGGAATGGGCGAAGTTGAAGAGCAAAGTGTAAAATTGCCAAGCACTGAAGGTTTAGTTGAACAATTAACAAATTCATTAAATGTTAATACTGAACAAGCAGCTGGCGGTATGGGTGCTATTTTTAATTACGTAAAAAGTAATGTTTCAACAGAACAGTTTAGTCAGTTAGCTAAATCATTACCGGGTGTCGATGGACTTGTTAGTCAAATGCCTGATATTAGCGAACTTAGCTCTGGCAAAGGCTTAAGCGGTTTACTTGACAAAGCTTCACAATACAGCGATTCATTAAAGTCTATTAATGATATAAAAAAGCAATTTGAAGCATTAGGTTTAAATCCAGAAATGATAAGCAGCTTTGTATCTAGTGCACAAAGCTACTTAGACACTCCACAAGGGCAAGACGCAAAACAAGTATTAACGCAAGGTTTAGGCAAGTTACTCGGGTAACTTGATCTATTAGCGATTAATCGCTGCAGCTAATTTCACTGAGTTTACTAAAAAATAACTTCAGTGAAATTAGCAAATATTGATTTTTAACGACTCAATATTGATCTTTAACGACTCATTATAGACTGTAATTAATATACGCTAATTACCGCTTCATATAACGGCTTTCCTTATTATAATCATCAAAGAGCAAAAATAACGAATACCCTACCGACGCTAGACTGTAATTAATATATGCTAATTACCGCTTCATATAAGGGTTTTCCCTTATTATAATCATCAAAGAGCAAAAATAACGAATACCCTACCGACGGTATTTCGATACCATAATTACTTTCATAGGCATCGTCAGGAAAAGACTTTTGAAGTTGTTCAAATGATCCCCCTTGAATAAAATCCCCCAAAGCCCAAATAGCTTTTGAATTAGCGTTATCGTTTATAAAGACTTCTTCCAACAAGTGAATTTCAACAAGTTCAGTAGCGTTTAGCTTTAACATTAAATGTTGGTTATAAAGATTGATAGTGATCCCTCTTGGCAATACTATCCGCCCTTTAGCTTCACCAAGCTGCTCTGCAAGGTTATTAACATTTATCTCTTTGTTTGATACTAGGGCTAAATACGCTTGTGTAATTGCCTCGTTTTGAATCACTTGATCATCAAAAGGCAGCATACGACTTTCTTTATAGTTGCTTTGCTCCATAGAGAAGCCACCCAACGTATATTTCTTTTCATTGGTATGAGAATTTTTACTGGCAATAAAATTTAGTGTTAGCACCTTGTTTTGGCTATTTAAGACTAATTGATTCTTTTCATTTAAAGGTTTATCTAACGCTAACGCAGGATAAACGTCCTTTAAAAGTGCTTTTCGACCGACCTTATTGTTGATCTTCCAAGCATTGGCATCAAAAAAATCAAGTAAAGGAATTTTATTCAAAATACTGGCTGATAAATATGGCAAAGTACTTTGTACCTTTACTAATTTATCCAATTGAAAATGCAACCAATGGTGTCTTCCGTAACCTATAATCAACTCATCAGCCAGCAAGGTTAATTGCACATTAGGCTCACCAAATTTTTTGATGACTTGTTGATAGCTATCGCCCAACTTTACGCCATAAAGACCGTTAGCCAAAGATACCTCAGTATTGATAACTTCAGGCCGGCCAACTCTAGAGTCAGCAGAAGTCAATTTGAAGGTCATCATACTTCTTGCTTTAACACCGTCATGATTATAAGCGGTAAATCTTTGATGGATGACATTTGGAGTGCCCATTTCATGGGCTACTTTTTTCTGTTGACACTGCACAATTAGCTTAGCAAAAAAACGTATTTGTTGTTGCCCACCCTTTTCATCTAAAACGTTAATATCTTCTATTTTTTTATCGATGATAATGACACCATTGGCGCCAGCATCTATCGCTTTTTGTTGTAATTGATTTAATAATCTCTTGGTAGTTTTAGCCATTTGCTGCGCTTTAGCCATACCAATAACACTCGTTTCTTTAATGACTTGGTATTCACAATTAGGGTAGTAGTCAAGAATAGGTGGCAGTACGACTTCCTCAACGGCTGAAAAAGCAAACAAGGAAAAGAGTAAAAAACAACTAAAGGTAACTATTTTTAGAAAAATGTGCATTAAGGTAACTCCGCTATAATTGATGAATAACTTATATTTATAATAAAATAGCTTTATCAATTACTAACTTTTTGGTCAGTGCATTGATGGCTGGGTAGCGTAAATAAAAATCATTAATATCAATATCTTCAACCTTTGCTTGTAAAGGTTCAGTAACGTTAACATTGATGTGGCGGTTTATATTTTTACTTCTTCGCTCTGCTTGAAGAGGATAATTTAAAAATAAACCTTGTGGATCAAGGACCTCACTCTCCATAGTTTGCCATGCTTGATACCAACTTGCATGGCGATCACCGGAAGCTAAGTTTGTCGCTAAAGACAGGTTAACCACTAGGTTTTTATAGGACGAGTAATTTGTTCTAGCGCCAATAAAAGTGGCTTGGCTATTACTTTTTGCCGTTTCAGAGTCAAACATAGATAACAGTTCGATGGTGTTATCTGTTAATGATTTATTTAAATCTATCAGTAACTTTGCACTTAGGTGCTTAGCGAGCTTAGGTAGATAATCTCTCTCGCGCTCAATGAGCGTTAGTTGGGCTTTAATTCCACGCTGTAATGCAAACCCTGTTGGTAGTATTGACTCGAGGTCACTGCTGTTTATTCGACTTAGCGCTTTGGTTAATTTGGCTTTACTTTGCGTTAACTGGTTGATCACGCTATTAATCTTTATTAAGTCCCAGTCATCGACAGGTCGATTAAGACATTCCTGATAAATTTCAGGTAGATCTGTTGGCCGACTAGTAAATGATTCGCTAATAAATTGCATTATTTTTATTATCGGCACTAACTTTTTAGCTGCTTGTATTAATACTTTTTTATTTTCGGTACTGGGGAAGTGCTGATGAGAATCATGACTTAACAGATAAGCTAAATAGTAATCGCCCTGAGCAAGGTGAACTTGTGCCGCTATTAATTTATCTTGCGCTTTTTCGGCAAGCGTTAATTCAGCTTGGTATTGTGAGGGTTTTAGTTGAACCAGTTTTTTTAATGCGGTGATTGAGTGAGTGAGGTTGAGTTCTTGCTTAGCTTGCTGATATGCCTGCAAGGCTTCGCTATGTTTCGTTGGACTACACGATACGAGTAAAAAAAGTAATCCTACTATAAAAATTCTTTGATAAATAGCCATTAGATAAATTCCATTTTACATTAACGTTTATGTCTAAACTGAATATAAAGTATCAACTAATCAATAACTAATCAAATAGTTGTTCAATATTGAGTTCAAGTTGCTTGTCGCTTTTTGCCGTATTACAAGAGTTGCTCAAAGCGAACAACTTTTCCTTTTGTTGTATGATTTCTGTGGTGATGGTTTGGTTATCTTCGCTTAAGGTCAACAAGCCAATACCACTGCCATTAAATGAAGTTACATCGTTAGCTGAGTCAATGTAATTAGGCCTTCTCACACGGACCTTCATCCGCCTTCTTTTTGTAAACCAGTTAAGCGGTGAATAAGTCGCATACAAATATTTATTTAGCCTTTCTAAGGTATGTAATAAAGCGGCCGGAAATTCATTTTTTAAACCGCTACAGGTGACTTGTAATATTTTTTAGCTGTCACGACGAAAACGGTAAGTCACTTTATAAACAAAAGAATAGTGCACATCACCTGTAAGAATAATAAAATTAGGCGGTGTTTTATTGTGTCTAAAAATATTTAACATCACATTAGCTGTGCCAGAGTGTGCCATCCAGTTTTCAGCATCTACTGCTAAAGGCTTTCCCCAAAAAGTAAAAATACGCTGAATAGTTTCAATCAACTTAACCCCATAAATAGGTGCAGCAGAGACCATGATAATATTAGGCTCATTAATTAACGCTTGCTGTAGGGCTGATAATGACTGCCAGTCCATTAAGCCAGAAGGTTTGCCGGCATTACTTTCAGAGTACCATCGCTGGGTGCGTGTATCTAATACAACGATTTTAGGTGAGGTATTTAAACTATAATGCCATTCATCCCATTTGAGTATTTTATCAATAAGTTCACTATGGTTTAAATCCCCAGGCGAACTCAATACCGTTTGGGGTACTCTAATCAAGCCAGAGAATTTTTCAGGCCTATTACCCCAAAACTTGGCATAAGCAATATCCTATTAACGCCTTACCTATAATTTTTTGAAAACGTAAAATTATGTAAGCCACCGTAAACAATTAACATACAATTTTTAAATATTTTTGGCTTGTAACTCTCGGTAACATCTTTTCATACTCCTTGTGCCCTCCTTTTTATATGCACAATAAATTATTGAGAAAACACCATGAAAAGATTATTACTTAGCGCTTTACTATTTGCCGGATGTGCAAGCCATGGGGTTGACCGAGCAGAGCAACACCAAATAATTAAAGAATTTTATGCGACTATTGCGTCGGTTACTCCGGTAACTTTATCTTCAGAGGTCAAAACAGGTATTATTACCGGTGCTGGCATTGGCTTATTAGGCGAACTTGACGGTAACCATAAAGATATGATTGCAGGGACCATCGCTGGGGCATTAGTTTTTGGGTTATTTACCGCTTTATTTGAAGGGAGTAATGATGCTTTTCAGTACCATCTAAATTCCGCCATCCAAGGTGAATTTGATGTCATTCAAAAGCAAAAAATTCCTGAATCAGTAAGTTGTGTAAAAGTGCGAAGTGGTAAAACGGTTACGTTAATGGCAGCCTCACCTGAAAACTGTTCTAACTTATTTAAATAACTTATACTGATTTTACATAGGATTCTAGAGCAAAAATATGCAAAAGTTATTATCTACTTTACTGATACTTTTTTTATTTTCTTGTGGCTCTGTGTCAATGAGCAATGGTCGACAAAAAATTATAATTAATGGTCAATCAACTCCTTGCGATATTCACCGCAAAGAGATCGATCCCAATTGTAAAACAGAGAATAAAAGCCAAACACCACAAGTAAATATTAAAGCTGATAACCCCAGCGCGGAATAATCGCTTGTTCAATACCTAAATGATCCAACATTCTGCCCACCATAAAATCAATTAAATCATTAATCGACTTGGGGTGATGATAAAAGCCAGGTGCCGCTGGCATGACAGTAACGCCCATTTGTGAAAGTGTCAGCATATTTTGTAAGTGTATGGTAGAAAAAGGTGATTCTCGTACCACTAAAATCAACTGCCCTCTTTCTTTAATAACAACATCGGCAGCACGCTCAATCAAGTTGTCACTCATACCTAAGGTAATAGCGGCTAATGTGCCCGTTGAACAAGGACAGACAATCATTTTTTTAGGGGCAGCAGAGCCAGAAGCCACGGGAGAGAACCATTGTTCTTTGCCAAAGACTGTGATTTGTGAAGGTTTTGCCTTAAATTTTTCACTGAGAAATTGAGTGGCGCCGTCAGGTGAACCCGGTATTTTAATGCCAACTTCTGTGTCAAGAACAACTCGTGCTGCGCTTGAACATAAAACATAAATTTGTACATTCGCAGCAACTAAACATTCGATTAATCTTAATGCATAGGGAGCACCAGATGCGCCGGTAATTGCGACAGTAATTTTTTCTCGAAACTCGTTCATAACTATCCTTTCTTTGCTAATTGATCTAATATTTTTTGGTGAATATTGCCAAATCCACCATTACTCATCACAACGATAGTATCGTCTGCTTGTGAGTTGTTAACGATATGACTCACTAAAACATCGATATCTGTCTCAACAAAACACGGCTGTCGGCATTCTTTAATCAGTGTATTTACTGACCATTGCACTTGCTCGTCTTGAAATAAATAGACAACGTCTGCTTGCGCTAATGATGCTGGAAGGGTGTCTTTATGAACACCTGATTTCATGGTGTTTGATCTTGGTTCTAATACCGCGATTACTCGACATGATTGATCGCCTTCACCGTTAGCACTTACATTCGCTCGAACACCGGCTAACGTTTTAGCAATAGCGGTAGGATGATGGGCAAAGTCATCAAATACACGTACCTTCCCTACTTCACCGCGCAGCTCTAAACGCCTTTTGGTATTAATAAACTCAGCCAGTGCATCAATAGCAACATGGCTAGGAACGCCGGCATGTCGAGCAGCGGCAATAGCCATTAAACCGTTATCGATATTAAAATCACCAATTAAGTTCCATTTTACTGTGCCTTGTATTTCATCCTTAAAGTAGACAATAAACTCACTACCATCGCCAGTAAGCTTTTCTGCATACCAGCCAGATTTACTAAATTCATTCTCGACACTAAATTCTGTGGGTGTCCAACAACCTTGCGCTAAAGTTTCAGTGATGGCTGATTCATTTTTGGGTGACAACACTAGGCCGTTACTTGGCACCATACGAATAAGATGATGAAATTGGCGTTGTATATCAGATAAGTCATTAAAAATATCAGCGTGATCAAACTCCATGTTATTAATCACTAATGTGCGCGGACGATAATGAACAAACTTAGAGCGCTTATCAAAAAAGGCGGTATCGTATTCATCGGCTTCAATGATAAAAAAGGGGGCGTCACCTAAACGTGCCGAACAATCAAAATTTTGTGGTACACCACCAATTAAGAAACCCGGTTTCATATGAGCATACTCTAGGATCCAGGCAACCATAGAGCTAGTGGTAGTTTTGCCATGAGTACCCGAAATAGCGATGACCCAACGGTCTTTTAAAACATTATCTAATAACCACTGCGGGCCAGACGTGTAGGCGATATTTCTATCGAGTACGTATTCAACCATAACATTGCCGCGTGACATGGCGTTGCCAACAATCACTAAATCAGGCTCATCTTTTAAATGTTCTGTTAAGTAGCCTTGTTTTAACTCAATACCTAATTGTTCAAGTTGTGTGCTCATTGGCGGATAAACATTAGCATCGCAACCTGAAACACGATGCCCCAGCTGTTTTGCAATAGCGGCGATACCGCCCATAAATGTGCCGCAAATACCTAAAATGTGAATATGCATGTTATGTCCGTTAAAGCTTGGTTACCTTGGCAATGCTGTGGTAACCAGTAATAAAAATAAGATCAAAATAATCTCTGATAATATACCTGATAAGATAGTAAAAAGGCATTGCAATGCCTTGTTAATTTAGTAAGTATGCATAGCCATACTAAATTAAAGGATGCGACGTGCGATCACCTTCACTACAATCACTTCATATTTACCCGATTAAATCGGCTGCTGGTATTTCATTATCGACTAGTTGGGTTGATGACTTGGGCTTGAGCCTTGACCGCCGTTTTGTCATAACAGATAAAAATGGCCAATTTATAACCGCTCGCACTGAACCAACACTTTGCCTTATTAAGGTTAATTTATCTGCACAGGGCTTAATATTAACCGCTCCAGATATGCCAGCGCTGCATCTACTTTATCAAGAATTGTCACCCATTTATAAAAAAGTAACGGTATGGCAAGATGAAATACAAGCACAGTATGGCCATGAAAATTTTGATTTATGGTTCAGCCAATTCCTAAAAAAACCTTGCCAGCTTCTTTATTTTGGTAAAAAATCACAGCGTTTAGTTAGCAAAAGTCATAAAAAAATTGCCTTTGCTGACGGTTATCCACTATTGCTTACCTCTCAAGCCTCACTCGATGATTTAAATAACCGGCTAACTCAACAATCAATCCCTGCGATTACCATGAAACAATTCAGACCTAATATTGTGGCTAACCTCTGCGATGCCTACGCCGAAGACACTTGGCAGCATATTCGTATTGGCGAGGTTGAATTTGAAGTAACTAAGCCTTGTTCACGTTGTATTTTCACTACAGTGAACCCTAACAATGCCGAAAATCATCCACAGCAAGAACCGCTAACAACCTTAATAAACTACCGACAAGTGGCCAGTGGAGATGTGATGTTTGGGCAAAATTTAATTGCGCTTAATCAAGGAAGTATTCAGCAAGGTGATGAAATTGTTATTTTAAAGAAGCAAAATCCACCTATATTTATTGCCAAACCAACAAAAAAAACAGCTAACAAAAAAACGACTGCACAAGCCAGTGTTAACAAGGAGCCAAAAAAAATGCGTAAAGGAAAAGTTAATTTAAACTTTGAGTCATGGAACAAAAACGTTATTGGCAACACAAAAGACTCTATTTTAGAACAAGGTGAATCAGCAGGAATGCTACTTCCCTATTCATGTCGTGGTGGCATGTGTGGTCGTTGTAAAATAAAACTAATAGATGGTGATGTTAAACAATTAGCTAACGACGGTTTAAGTGACGATGAGAAAGAACAAGGCTTTGTTTTAGCTTGTAGCTCAGTGCCACAATCAGACTTAGTGTTAGCAAAAAGATAA
This sequence comes from Colwellia sp. BRX10-9, assembly GCF_014077405.1. NCBI lineage: Bacteria > Pseudomonadati > Pseudomonadota > Gammaproteobacteria > Alteromonadales > Colwelliaceae > Colwellia > Colwellia sp. BRX10-9. Next base: position 135,095 of record NZ_JACGVV010000003.1, read on the forward strand.
TAAGCAACCGCTTTTATTGAAAAATAATTCCCGATAAACCTTTGATACATATATCGTAACGTGACTAAAGTGAACGGCAATTGATACCGTTCTCTTTTTAACGACTATCCATTTTTTTATAACTCACCTTGTATGAACAAGCGTTGATAAGCAGATATGCTTTACTTTAGCGCTGAGATAATTCAATCCTCTTTACTATATTTTATCTGCTATGTATTTAGCATTTTATCATTCTACTTTTAATCCGCTCTAACAGTATCAAGCTAATGTTTGATGTAAATCAACAATAAAACAGCTGCATCATTAGACAAAATCACAACTTGATTTAAATCAAACTTTGCATTTTGGCAAAGTGACAAAATCAGCCCATTAATTAGTTCTCAAGAAATAAACATTAAACCATATTAAATAACGCCACTGTGTGTGACCTCCTTGTTTGGTCGCAATAACGTGTGTCGAGCCGAAAGATACATACATAAAATAGATAGGATATACACGATGAAATTTACGAAAACAAAATTATCACTGGCTTTAATTACCGGTTCTATTATTTCTGCGCCTTTTGCAATGGCAGACGATGCGGCATTCAATTCAGGTATTAAAAAAGCACTAACAGACAGTAAAGTAAATGTGAGCTTACGCGCCCGCTATGAAGGTGTCGATGAAGACGGTGCAAATGGCACCACAGATAAAGATGCAACAGCGTTAACAATAAAGTCTCGTCTAACCCTACAAACAGGCAATTATAAAAAATGGTCGTTAGGCCTTGAGGTTGATAATGTAACCGCCATTGTTGATGATTATAATGACTTAACCTTTGATTACTCTGGCAGTGATGCTGTCGTTGCTGACCCTGAAATAACCGACGTTAACCAGGCTTTTTTACAATACAATAGCGAAAAAGTTAAATTAACAGCAGGTCGCCAACGTATTTTACATAATAATCAGCGTTTTATTGGTGGTGTTGGCTGGCGTCAAAATGAACAAACCTATGACGGTTACCGTATTGAATATACCGCAAGCGCTGCACTTTCCCTCGATTACAGCTACATCTATAACGCAAACCGCATTTTTGGCGATGACAAAAAAGGTGACGATCTTTCAGGTGCTTTTCATTTTGCGAATGCTGCCTACAAAATTAATACCGAACACAAAATATCAGCATTTGCCTATGTATTAGACTTTGATAGAGCACATGCAATGTCTTCAAGCACCTTCGGCGCTCTTTACAATGGTAAATTTGGCGCGGTAAGTGTTAACTTAAGTGCAGCAATGCAAAGCGACGTTGGTGATAACCCCGTAAATTACGATGCTAACTACTACAATGCTGAGATAGCCACTGACTTAGGTCAAGTTACATTATTAGCAGGCATTGAGGTTTTAGGCAGTGATAACGCTAAAGCAGCATTTAGTACACCTTTTGCGACCTTACATAAATTCCAAGGTTTTTCAGATAAATTCTTAAATACGGGTAGCAGTACTGGTATGCCAAATGGTGTTGAAGATACATACATTACCGTTAAAACAAAATTGGCTGGAGTTAAGTTAGCGGCAACATTCCATGACCTAGCGGCAAATGAAGGCAATATAGACTATGGTACAGAATTAGATCTTGTCGCCGCCTATACCTTTAAAAAGGATTACGACTTACTGGTAAAATTTGCCCGTTACAGTGCTGATGAATTGAGTACGGATACCAGCAAACTATGGATACAAGTTGCAACTAAGTTCTAGAAACTTACGCTTGAACATCATCTTAATTAAAGGCTGTTACGTAAGTATCAGCCTTTTTTATGTGGGGTGTCTGTTATGTTATTAAAAAACCAACAAAAACAACAACAAAGCAGCAAAGTAGAAATATATAATGAATTGTCAATGATGAGCGATTAGAATAGCCGCGTTTATTATCTTCCTACCCAAGGGACTATTTTGTTATTAATGCTCGACAATTACGACTCTTTTACTTTTAATTTAGTACATTACTTCCAAGCATTAGGGCAAGAGGTCGTCGTTGCACGAAATGACCGAATAACTTTAGCTGAAATTAGGGTACTATCACCCCAGTATATTGTTATTTCTCCAGGTCCATGTTCTCCAAATGAAGCGGGATTATCATTAGAGATAGTTAAACACTTTGCCGGTAAAGTGCCAATTTTAGGTGTTTGTTTAGGTCATCAGTGCATTGCACAACACTTTGGTGCAAGTATTGAAAAAGCACTTGTCGTGATGCATGGGAAAACAAGTAGAATAAAACATAACGAAAGTGGCTTATTCCATCAATTAAATAACCCTTTAACTGTGACACGCTATCATTCATTAATTGTTAATAAAGACACTTTGCCTGATTGCCTTGAAGTAACGGCTTGGAGCAAAGATGAACAGGGTAAAAACAATGAAATTATGGCCTTAGCCCATAAAACATTGCCTATTGTAGGTGTACAATTTCATCCTGAATCGATTTTAACGGAACAAGGCATGATGTTACTGAAGAACTTTATTACTCACTGCAAATAAAACAAAAAAATTAGCGTCAGGCGATCACTCTCATTTGTCATCATTCATACTTTTGTGTATGTCGCCGATAAAGACTATTCAAGTTCAACTTTATTGGAAAACACCCTATTAGCTCATGCAGATATTTGAAAACAACGACCTAGTCGCCCCAATATATAAAAGAGCGATGAGCTTAATGATCAGTAAAGGCTTTGCTGAAAAGCAAAGTGGAAAAGTGTCTGTTGCTGTCCATCAAAACAGCGAACAAGCTAATCGCCGCAGAGAATTACTTGCGGTTGAAGAAGAAGCAAATAAAAATAAAATCATTCAGGCCCACGGAGAAAGTTTCTTTACTGAGCAAGTCATGGCTAAATTTTTTACCCATGTGACAACTGAAGTAAACAAAAAATTTGATAACAAAGAAAACCTCTACAACAAAATATTAAAAATTGAAGATGCCATTCCCAGTATTATGGAAATACTGTCAGTGCGCGCCGCTTCGATTAATCGTATTATTCCTTTAGCTAAATCATTACCTTGGTTAGCAAATGAGCTAATTAATCTGGTCAATAAACCACAGTATCGTAAACGGGCCGATGTCCAAGTTACTGACGCAAGTTTAGCATTAAGTTATATCGGCTTAGACAATTTAAAGTTAGTCATGCCAACCTTTATGCTCAAACATTGGTTACCTAATAGCACGGCTCCTTACACGTTAATGAAAAGAAAACTTTGGAATGACAGTTTGGCTGTTGCCATGTCTTCCTCAGTATTGGCTAAAAAAGCAGGTATGGATGAATTTTCGGCTTTTGCTGCTGGCATGTTTAGTCACCTAGGACTAATCGCTGTTTCTCGCTGCTTTTTAACCACTTACAGTGAGTTACATACCGCAGAATTAAAAGCTGCTTACGAGAATAAAGATAAAAAACTTCATGATACATTAGTTGCCTTTGACGCTTCACCAGACTTATTAATCGAACAGCTAATAACACGCAGTAGCAAGATATCAGCAGATTTAGTGGAGTTGATGCGTCTAGACCGCTTGCAAATTACCGAAGCTATATTTGATCTTGCCTACACAGAAACATTAGAAAAAATGTGCCCACTAGCGCAAATAGTCACCAAAGCAAAAGCGTATGTTGCTTTTAGAAGCTTAGCTAAAGATGATTTAATCAGTAATGATGAAGCTAAGTTACTGTTAACAACAGTACGAATCACACCACAAGAGATCAATTTATTAAAGAAAAGCGACATTGATCACATAAAATTAAATTTTAAATAATTTTTGATTAATTATGAAAAGTTTACCTATTGTTAATAACCCACTGTGTTCGTTACCTCACGAGCAATTCCGTTAGTAAGCCTATAAAACTCTCTTTATATAGTTATGCATCTATACTGAATAAAACATGGCAAGCCTTTGTTTTATAAGGTCTGCAGTCATTTTGAGCAAGACAGTACTTGTTTTCTCTGTCATACTTAGCGCCTAATTTTTAGCTTCATCATTTTTATGTCTGCTGAAAAATAAACTAATATAAGGTTTTTACCTGCTGAGCTATTTTGCGGTAATGCCAAGATACACTGCACAGCAGTGTTTAATAACTTGAGGTGTGAACAATGACTAACCATTTTCCTGTAGACCGTAAATTATTTGATGACGTAATGGTACCTAACTATGCGCCGTCAACGGTAATCCCTGTACGTGGTAAAGGCTCTCGTGTTTGGGATCAACAAGACCGTGAATTTATTGATTTTGCTGGCGGTATTGCGGTTAACTGTTTAGGCCATTGTCACCCAGCATTGGTTGGCGCATTAAAAGACCAAGCTGATAAAATTTGGCACTTATCTAACGTAATGACGAATGAACCCGCTTTACGTTTAGCTAAAAAAATGGTTGATCATACTTTTGCAGATAAAGTTTACTTTGCCAACTCGGGCGCTGAAGCAAATGAAGCAGCCCTTAAATTAGCTCGTCGCTGGGCACTTGATGTTCATGGCGCAGGCAAAACACAAATTATTGCATTTAATCAAGGTTTTCACGGCCGTACTTTCTTTACCGTTACTGTCGGTGGACAAAAAGCTTATTCAGATGGTTTTGGCCCTAAGCCTGGTGATATAGATCACGTTGACTACAACGACCTAGAAGCACTAAAAGCAATTATGTCTGATAAAACTTGTGCCATAATGATTGAACCATTACAAGGTGAAGGCGGTTTAGTTTCTCCTACACAAGAGTTCATTGAAGGTGTGCGTGAACTTTGTGATCAACATAACGCTTTACTAATCTTTGATGAAGTACAGACAGGTGTTGGCCGTACTGGCGACTTATATGCTTATATGGGTCTAAATGTTGTACCTGATATTTTAACAACCGCAAAAGCATTAGGTGGTGGTTTTCCAATCGGCGCGATGATAACAACAACCGAACTTGCTAAACACCTTAAAATAGGTACTCACGGTAGTACTTATGGTGGTAACCCATTAGCCTGTGCTGTAGCTGAAGCTGCATTTGATACGGTTAATACGCCAGAAATTTTAAATGGTGTAAAAGAAAAAGCAAAACGCTACGTTGCAGGTTTAAACGCAATTAATGCTAAGCATAAAGTATTTAAAGAAATTCGTGGTAAAGGCTTGTTAATTGGTGCGGTACTAACCGAGCAGTATCATGGCAAAGCAAAAGACTTTTTAAACGCTGCTTTAGAAGAAGGTGTTATGACCTTAGTTGCTGGCGCAAACATTATTCGTTTTGCTCCTTCATTAGTTATTCCAGATGCTGATATCGATGAAGGCTTAGCTCGTTTTGAAAAAGCTGTTGCTAAACTAGCAAAATAGTCATTGTTAAATTACCTTAATAAAACAATTACACCGTTGAAATTGTAGTTATTTTTCTAAAATGACTGCAATTTCATTTTTCTTTGTAAAAAATGAGATCTTTCTATGATTATTATACGCCCTATTCAAGCGAGCGATTATGACTCTTTACATCGTATTGCGATAGAATCAGGACACGGTTTTACATCACTACCTGTCAATGAAGGCTTATTAAAGCAACGTATCGCTCATTCTGAGTATTCTTTCGATAAAGATGTGTCGCACCCGTCTAGCGAAGGTTATCTGTTTGTAATGGAAGATACTGACACGGGTCAGGTTGTTGGTACAAGTGGTATTGAAGCCGCTGTAGGTTTAGAAGATGCTTTTTACCATTATCATTTAGGTAAAGTCGTCCATAATTCTCGTGAGTTAGGCATTTATAATACCGTAGAAACATTGTCACTGTGTAATGACTACACGGGTGCATCTGAAATTTGTACTTTGTTTTTGGGTGAGAGTCACCGAAAAAATAAAAATGGCCGTTTTTTGTCTCGTTGTCGCTTTTTGTTTATGGCTGAACATCACGAGCGCTTTGCAGACACAGTTATCGCTGAGATGCGTGGTATATCTGATGAAGAAGGACGATCTCCTTTTTGGAATTGGTTAGAAGAGCATTTCTTTTCGATGGACTTTCCAACAGCCGATTACTTAACCGGTATTGGTAAAAAAGTCTTTATCGCTGAGTTAATGCCAAAGCATCCTATCTATGTCAGTTTATTAAGCAAAGATGCACAAAAAGTGATTAACGAAGTTCATCCTAAGACATTACCTGCCTTGCGATTATTAGAAGCCGAAGGTTTTGCCCGCCGAGGATACGTTGACATCTTTGATGGTGGCCCCACGGTTGAAGCACAAACAGCCAAAGTAAAAACAATTCGAAATAGTGGCAAGTATCAAGTCATTATTGGTGAGACAGATGATAAAGCTAATTTTATTATTTGTAACACGAAAGTTGCAGGTTTTAGAGCTGTTCAAGCAAAGGTATCGCTAAGAGCAACTGCTGAACAGGTGTTGATGTCAGACGATATCGCTAAAGCACTGCATGTAAATGAAGGTGATTTTGTACGCTTAGTTCGCAATTAACGTAAACCTTGATTCTCTAAGCAATCATTTTATTTCACTGAGCAGCGCGCAGTGAAATAATAATTAGTTCATTAGGTGGGTTTTTATGTCACCTGGTAACGTCGTAAAGTATAAGGACAGAAAAATGTCAAAAGCAATACAATTAATTAATGGTCAGTGGCAAGCAGGTTTAGGTCACGATGTTAGCTCGTTAAACCCCGCAAGAAACACAGTTATTTGGCAGGGAAAGTCTGCTTCTAAAGAACAAGTTGATATTGCGGTAAAAAGTGCGAGAGCGGCGTTTGAGTCATGGGCAGACATGAGTCTTGAAGCTCGTATTGCTATTGCTGAAAACTTTGCTGTGCTTCTTGGTGAGAACAAAGAAAATCTGGCAATAACTATTGCAGAAGAAACAGGTAAGCCTCTTTGGGAAACCCGTACAGAAGTTGGCGCCATGATGGGTAAAATAGCGATTTCTGTCAAAGCAAACAATGAGCGAACGGGTACTGTTGAAAACCCAATGCCTGGCGCAAAAGCAATGATACGTCATAAGCCTCATGGTGTTGTTGCCATTTTCGGTCCTTACAACTTCCCTGGTCATTTACCTAACGGACATATTGTTCCTGCATTAATAGCGGGTAACACAGTTGTATTTAAACCAAGTGAATTAACACCAAAAGTTGCTGAAGAAACCTTAAAACTTTGGTTACAGGCGGGTTTACCAAACGGTGTCATAAATCTCGTACAAGGTGAAGTTGAAACAGGCAAAGCGCTTGCTTCACATCCACAAATCGATGGTTTGTTTTTTACCGGTAGTTCAAATACTGGCCATTTATTACATGAACAATTTGGCGGCCAACCGGGTAAGATTTTAGCTTTAGAAATGGGTGGAAATAACCCACTAATCGTTAAAGATATTAGCGATGTTAAAGCGGTAGTACATGATATTATTCAATCAGCCTTTGTTACTACAGGACAGCGTTGTACCTGTTCAAGACGCTTATTTATTGAAGCAGGCGAACAAGGTGATGCTATTATCGCTAAGCTTATTGAAGCGACAAAAGCGATTAAAATAGGTTATTTTGACGATGAAGAACAACCTTTTATCGGTTCAATGATTTCTGAAAAAGCAGCGTTAAGTCTTGTTGCTGCACAGCAACAGTTACTAGATTTAGGTGCACAATCATTAGTTGAAATGAAGCATTTAGAAGCAGGTACTGGTTTTATTTCTCCGGGTATTGTTGATGTAACATCGATTAAAGCTATGCCTGATGATGAGCATTTTGGTCCATTATTAAAAGTATACCGTTACACAGATTTCGACGCGGCGATCAATGAAGCAAACAACACTTCATTTGGTTTGTCTGCTGGCCTATTAAGTGACAGCGAAGATTTATACAACCACTTCTTCCGTAGAATACGTGCAGGTATTGTTAATTGGAATAAACCAATTACAGGCGCAAGTAGTGCGGCTCCATTTGGTGGTATTGGCGCAAGTGGTAACCATAGAGCAAGTGCATTCTATGCAGCTGATTACTGTGCTTACCCAGTAGCCTCTGTTGAAGCACCTAAAGTGTCATTACCAGCAACATTAAGCCCAGGCTTGAGTATTTAGGCACACTTACAGTAATGTACGCTAATAAGTTAATAATCAAAGCTGGGCTTCGTCCCAGCTTTTTTAAGAATATAGATCAAATCTAGCCATTCAGCCTGAATAGTTAGCAGTGACACGCATTCTCATAAATCCTTTTAAAATGAACGCCTCTCTTTAACTATTCATTAGTCACTAATTTTACCTACTCCTACTACGGATATTTACATGACAAATATTAATTCAATTCAACACCAGCAAGTTACTGACTTGTTTACTAACATTTGGCAAAACTATATTGAAGTTACGCCTTCTGCCGATAAAATTCATCATTTACTCAGCTCAGGAGGCGATTTAATCAACGATCATGTTGCTTATCGAACCTTTGATAGTGCGAAGGTAAATTTAGATAAATTAGCCACGATCTTAATAGCGCTAGGTTATAAATATTCTGGTGAATATGACTTTTCAAGCAAAAAACTTAATGCAAAACATTTTGAACACAGTGATGCGAGCTTGCCAAAAGTTTTTATCAGTGAATTACGCGTCAAAGAATTCTCAGTTAATGTTCAAAACATTATCGAAAAAATGGTTAGTGCTATAGACGATGAGAAGGTTGCACAGAGTAGTTTCTTGTATTCTGGTACACATTGGCAAGTAAGCAAAGCAGAGTACCAAACTTTGTTAGCAGAGAGTGAATATGCCGCTTGGGTGGCTGCTTGGGGATACCGTGCAAACCACTTTACTGTCAGTATCAATCACCTAGATAACTTTTCGACTATTGAAGAGGTAAATATCGCCGTTAAAGCAGGTGGGTTTTTATTAAACACGACCGGCGGTGAAATCAAAGGCGACTCAATCGTTAAACTTGAACAATCGTCAACCATGGCAGATAAAGCTATTGTTAAATTCTCAGATGGAGAAGCAGAAATCCCTAGCTGTTTTTATGAATTTGCTAAGCGATACCCATTAGATTCTGGCGAGCTATATGCTGGTTTTGTTGCGGCTTCTGCAGATAAGATATTTGAAAGTACCAACGTAGCAGCCTAATTGTTGTTCAACAACCCATCAATGGGCTAGGTTATAGCGAGCAGAAATAAAGCCCTGCTCGCTAAATTTTTACAACAATAACATTACTTTGCATAGTCCTCCCTTTTACTCCATGACATTAGTCACATTACCGATTACAAATATCAAACACCTTTCATTGGTGCTCAGCCTTTCTATTTTGGCACTGAAATCGGATCCTTTGGTTCGAATAAGAACTTATCCTTTTCCTATATTATGATTAGTTTTTCCTGAACTAGTATTTAAAGCATCGCTGACGACTGAAAGGGATTAACCCTTACTATTTATTCTCTGCTATTTATAGGTAAGCGTTTCATTTAACGCCCTCTAATTTTTAATGTCTGGCATTTACCCTTATATAAATACAGCAAACGTTAAAGTTCAGTGAACAATAAATATCGCTTGTTAAATATTAACCATAAAAAAACCCGCTAAGTAGCGGGTTTTTTAACAACTAAATTATTGTTTAAACAATTTTTAGAAGCGGATTGAAGCGCTTAAACGAACATAACGTGGAGTCTGCCAGTTCTGTGCTAAGCCGTAAGTTGGGCTAACAAAGTAGTTACCTGAACCGTCTTCATTGAAATCAGTTCTAGATTCATCATCATAAATCTCGTCGAATTCAGATGCTGTATCATTGTTAAATACGTTGAAAACATCTGCACGAAGATTTAAGTCAAAGTCTTCAAATTCAATGTCGTAACTAGCCGTTAAATCAAGGTTCCAAAGAGAATCTGTTGTACCTTCTGAACCACGTTTAGCTAATTGACCGCCTTTGTAGAAAGACTCTGAACCATATGCCTGAGCAAATATATCAGTTGGGTGAATACCAAATGCACTTCTTGGCTTACCTGCTTGCCATGAGAAGTTTGCACCAATATTCAAGTCATCAGTAACTTGGTAAGAACCAAATACTTTAACTGAATGACGACGGTCATTTGGTAAGTTACCATCACCACCATCTAATAAACCAGGTTGGTCAAAGTTAGTTGTTAAACCAGCGTCATCTTGACCGTTGTCTGAACGAACTAAACCTTCGTTGTTACCCCAGCTATGTGACCAAGTGTAAGTACCAGTTAACATCCATTTGCCATCCCACTCTTTGTTAACAGTTACGTCAACAGCAGCATATTTACGGATAGCTTCAGGGTAGTTTAAGTCAGATGCAGGAATAGTGTATTCTTGATTAGCTAAAGGACCAGCATCACCATCAGGGTCAGTCGTTACAGTAATGTCTGTACCTGGGTTAGTTAGTACATAGTAATGGAAACCTGTACATTCAGTACAAGCTGAACCGAATTCACGATTAACATATTCATTAAAACCAAAATCGATTGCAACATCTTCAATAGTTGTTGCTAGTTCACGGTAAGTACCTTGAACTGCCATGCTCCATTCGTCATTTAACTGGAACTGGTAACCGGCAATGAATTCATCTGAATACATAGGGTCGATGCTTGAATCAACGATTGCGCCTGCTTCTGGAACATCACCGTTTGAGAATACATCTTGAGGACGACCAGTGTAAGTACCACCAGTTAGGTTAGGAACTTCTAACCCATCGCTGCTCATTCCGTCGTAGTTGTAGTAATCTTGAACATAAGTTTCAGCACCGGCTAAACGAATGTTAGTGTTAGCAGCGATTGGAAGATAGTAACGACCGTAGCTTGCCCATATTTTAGACTCGCCATCGCCCATAACATCGTATACAGCGCCTAAACGTAATGCCCATTGGTTTTCAAGTTTAATGAAAGATTCACCAATACCATTCTTGTTTTCAAATGAATCGTTACGAATACCAGCATTAATAACTAGATCGTCTGTAGCTTGCCATTGATCTTGAATGTAGTATGCAAAGTTTTCTGATTCAAAAGAACCACCGCTGCTGTATGTACGGTGACGTACATAATCAATCGTAGTATCATCTTCACCGATTACGTATAAGTAGTAAGCGCCACCAGAGTTAATTGTTTGTTGGTTTGCCGTTAGTGATTCTTTATCAACACCAAAACGTATTTCATGATCACCTAAGTACCAATCAGCATCGATACGAACAACTTGACGCTGATCATCACCTTCACCAATGCTAAAGTTAGCAAAGTTACCACCAGGAACAAACGCTCCTGTTCTAGTGAAGTTACGGTAAATAGCTGGGTTAGCATCTAAAACACTACCAGCTGTACGGTCTGTTTCATTGATACCGTATTGAACTGATACTGAAAAATCGTCAGTAATAATAGACGTTAATTTAGCTGTGTAGTTCAAACCACCATTGTCTTCAAAACTTTCTTTTGGTTCAGCACCAGTAGAACCAATATAATCAGTTCTCAATGTAGTTGTAGTACTTTGATCAGAGAAAGCTGAGATTTCAAGGATATTGTTTTCAGTAATATACCAATCTACTTTTGCACCCCAGAAAGAATCATCATCTTTTTGTGAGTATAAACTTTGTGCAATACCATCTGGAGTAGAAGCTTGTCCACCGTTGTATTCAAATTCATCGCTACGCGGGCTGTATAGTGCGTAATAGAAAAGAGTATCTTCGATGATAGCGCCACTTGCCCATAAGTTAACTTCGTAGAAGTCATTCTCATCGCCAGTGTTATCAATACGTAAAGTACCGTCATCACGTTTTTGTGATTGCTTATCTTCTCTTAAAGCATCTGGTTCGTAGTAAACATTTACGCCAGCTTTAAATTCGTTTGAACCACTTTTAGTTTTTGCGTTAATTACGCCACCAGTAGCACGACCAAATTCAGCCGAGTAACCACCAGTTTTAACTTCAAATGTATCATACATTTCAAATGGTGGTTGACTAGAACCAACACCTGTACGGAAGTTAGTAATGTTAAGACCATTCACATAGTAAGCATTTTCAGCTACAGATGCACCACCAATAGATGGGTTGTTACCAAAAGCAGAATCACCTTTAGTTGTACCCGGTGCTAATAAAGCAACACCAGTGAAATCACGTGCAACAGGTACTCTATCAAGAGTTAAAGTATCAACAACGATACCTGTGCTTGAACTTGTGATATCAACCATAGCAATAGCTGAACCAGTAACTTCAATACGCTCAATATCATCAGCAGCTAGAGTCATGTTAAGGCTAACTTTACCGCCCATACCAACTTTAACATCTTTTTGAGCTGTGATTTGGAAGCCATCTTTCATTGCTGTAATGTCATACATTCCAGGAGGAAGAAGCGGGAAGCGGAAAGAACCTTCGCTATCAGAAACAACAGAGCGGGTTAAACCAGTTTCTTTGTTTACAATTTTAATTGTAACTGAACCAAGAACTTGACCACTTTGGCTAATAGAACTACCAGTAATATAACCTGTTGTGTTATTTGCCATTGCAGGCATTGCTGCACTCAATGACATCGCTACTGCTACAGCAGTAATTGATTGTTTAAAGCTACGCTTTAAATTAGAATTTTTCATATTAGTGTTTCTCTCTGGACTTATAGTTTAAATATTTATTGTTTTAAATTCTTTGAATATTTCAACAAATTGTTACATTAGGTAACAATATCCATTAATTCTGCCTGAATATAGAAATATTACAACCCCTATTACAAAAATGTTTTTGAACTTTTTTATTAGTACCTAACCAACTGTTTACCAATGAAATAATCAACCTATTAACCAAACCATATCCAAATATGTATCGATTTATAGACGCTACAAACAAAAAAAAAGCCTTTTTGTAACTTTTTTGTAAAAATATTTTATACAAAATATCCGTATTAATTGAAATATTCCAAATATCAGTAATCAAATTAAGCTATAAATCACTTGAGGGAGCAACAATGAGTTCTACTTTATATAATACAATTCAATTTAACTGCAGCTATGTAGCTGAGCGATTTAAAAAACATAACGATTCGCCTCGCCCAGAAATAATGCCAATGTTTGATTCATTCCCATATTTATATGACCCATTAAAAGATTAAGGGGTAATTTTCGTTAATGTTTAGGTAAAGTGTTGAGTAGAAAAATAATGATCAGTTTAGATGAGCAAGCAGCCAAGGTTCTACGCGACGACAGTTAACGCATGAAATAAACCTAGTTAATAACTGAGGTATCTAGATATATAAAAAAAAATGCCAGCAAGATGCTGGCATTTTTATTAAGTTATCATTTAATTAGAAAGAAAGACGCGCACCTAAGTATAGTCTTCTAGGTTGAACCCATTCAATAGCTTCACCAAAGGCATAAATACCGTCACCCGCTTTAAGATCTTGTTCACGTACACCTGCTTGATCATCCAAGACATTAAACATATCTACAAAAAATTCTGCTTTGTATTCATCAAAATCATAAACATATTTAACACGAAGATCTAAAGTACCATAGGAAGCACTAGTGTTAGCTGCGACCACACCATCTTGAACCCAACGTGAAGAAATACCGCCAAAATCATAAGCATTATCTTCACGTAACGGGAAGTGACGACTACCGCGAGCGTAGTTAGTACTATAAAGTGTCCCCGAGTTCCAGTTGTAAACAGCACCAACTTCAATGCCATTGTCAAAATAATAACTACCTGCCAGTTTCGCTAAGTATTTAATATTACCCGGTTGATCACCCCACATATTAGGTGCGGCTGGATCTAACTCTAATACATCACCTTGGTAATCAGCGTTGCCATCTGAGTTTGAATTACCTTGCGCATCGTTATAAGTAAAGGACGCAAGCATTGACCAATTGTCTGTACGGCGTTTACGGAAAGTTGCCTCAAGGCCTTGATATTCACGTTTTGCACCAGACAGTGTGCCGATAACAAAGTTTGATTCAGGAGCTTCTGAATATCCAAAGTATGAATAAGGTAAGTAAAAGGGTGAATTTACTAATGCTTCATTATTTGGATCTGAGAAAGTTCCTAGGTCATAATCTTCCATGATATCTTTGGTTACACGCTTAGTGTAAGTAAGATCAATACTCATATCGTCAGATAAGGCTTGCGTATAACCAATTAATAACTCGTCCGTGTAGGGCGTTTTAATACTGGGAGCGAAAAAGGCATCTTGACCACCCTTTTGACCACCACGTGTACGGAATGTTAGCCAGCGGTCACCAGCAAAAACTTGCTCTTCACGAACAGGGCCCGTCAGATTACCCGCAAAACTTGTCATGTCGGTACGAATCGGATCATAGTAGCGACCAACAAAAGCAAAGACTTTACTTTCCCCATCGTTATTAATGTCCCATGCAGCACTTAAGCGAGGAGCAATTTCCCAGTCGAACGTTTGAATCGTATCGCCTGCAGATGAAATATGCTCATATTTTTCCGAACGTATGCCAATATTCACCGAAATACCATCATCATTGCTCCATTCATCTTGAATGAAGAATACTTGACCTTCAATTGACATTTCAACCGGAGCTGTTTGGGTCATATTAATGCGATAAACATTATTTAAACCATTTGGATTACCCGTAGAACTATTAAAAGTCATCTCATCTAATTCTGCACGACTAATTGCACCATCATTATCAGAATCTAACAGGCCTAAATAGTATGCGCTATCAGTTGCTACCATCGCATCTAGAATGCCATCTACGTCACTGTCTGAATCAGAAATATCGGTAGTTCCTGTCCAGCTATCGCTAACATAGCTACCAAAAGTTGCACCTGAATTTTGACCTGGAATTGATGTGTATTGCGCGCCGTCACCAGTATATTCTAGGCTGGTTTTAAAGGTACTTTTAGTTTGTGAGTAACCGGTTTTAATAACATGAGAGCCAAAATCACTCGTATCTAAATAATATTCGGCAGTAATTTTCATTTCAGTGCCATCACGACTGGTAATAGAGTCAGAACCGAGTCCACCGAGTGAAAGATCACGACCCGTAGGGTTACCCCCTAAATAAGCCACATCATTTCTTGAAGATTGGTCTGCGGCTAAACTAGACAGTTCTCCTTCATGTGAAGCATATTCTGCAGTAACAATTAAATCATCCCATGTATGAGAGTATTCAAAATGCAGATTATCACCACCTTGTTTTCGAGCTCTATCTCGATTATTAAAGAGTGACGCATCAGCTGAACCACTTATTTCTGTTGGATCGTTAAAGTACGAAACAACAAAACGATCATTTTGAGTTGCTTGCCAAGTTAATTTAGCAAAACCTAAATCAGCTTCATTAGTAATCGTGCGTTGAAGTGCACCCGTTTCTGGATCAGCAACATCTTCTTCAAGGTCTTTGACTTGATAAGAAGTAAAGAACCATAATTCATCTTTGATGATTGGACCACCAAGCGTAAAAGCCGTATCAAAGGTTGAAAAGCTATTTGCATCTTCATTTTTGTTATCAGCAACTAAGCCATCATTTTGCAGGTAGTAGTTAACAGAACCATGAAATTCATTACTACCTGACTTAGTAATAACGCGAGAGACTAAACCTGCACCACCGGCAAACTCAGCAGGAATACCACCCGTCAGTATTTGTTGTTCTTGAATAATTTCGGAGTTAAAGTTTGCACCAAATGTACCTGTGTTATTATCGGTAACATTAATATTATCAATATAATAAACGTTATCTGTAGATACCCCTACACTGCCACCACTATCACTATAGTTAACACCTGATTTAGAGGAAGGGTTTCCACCTGTAGAAGGTTTAGTACCTGGTGCTAATTGTAAGTATGCTTGATAATTACGCGCAGTAGGCAAAGATTCAAGCATTTCTAAAGTTAAATCAATACCTGATGTCGTTGAGCTAGTATCAATGGTTGCAACAGAGCCTCTCACTGAAATCACTTCGATATTATCCCCAATACCAGATAAGATGTAATTTACATCAAAGCTTTTACCTGACACTACACGCACTTTATCACGTGAAAAAGGTTCAAAACCATTACCTGTTATTTCAACTTCATATTTAGTTGATGGGTCTAAACCTGATAATCTTAAGTAACCATTTTTATCAGTTACGCCTTTGCGGCTAACTAAACTTTCAGAAGTGCTTACATTTACAACGGCACCCGCTACAGGTTTACCCTCTGCATCAGTTACTTGGAATTTTAGACCACCGGTATCTGCAAATGCTGTACTCATACCTAGAACAGTCGTTACAGCGATAGCTGCAATTGAGCGTTTAAAGTTTCGCTTTAAATTAGAATTTTTCATTATTAGTATTTCTCCCTGAACTTATAATTTTAATTATTTAAAATCATGAGGTTAACTTTTAAACAAATCGTTCGTTTAATTAACAACCCCTTGATACTGCCTGAATATGGAGATATTACAAGCCTTTAGGTCAAAGTTATTTTGAACTTTTACAGACGAAGCTAACCACCTGATATTTATATAAATGTCTATTTATTCGTACAGTAATGTTTGCAACAATATATCTTTTTCAATAAAAAAAAAGACTAATTAATAGACATATTTCAATCTAAATTTTTTTTATAAATAACGAAAAAATAGCAGTGACCAACCTTGATCAAACGCCTACATAAGAGGTATGGTATATTTTTTTATAAAGGTTACATTTTTAATGGTTACAGATACTGAAGGTTACATCCATATTATTGAATACTTGACTGAGCATTTCAGTTTATTTGAAAACTCCTCCTCAGTAAGTGCTGATTCAGATACCGTTATGAGCGTTATTGAACAAGAATTAAGTGAACAAATCATCAGTATTTGCAGCCAGAACGAAGCGTTGTCTTTTAATCAGCGCAATACTATTATTCGAGAAGTTGATGCTATTGTTTATGATTTAGAAGAGATTCTCTCTGGCGTTATTAACAACAAAGTCACTAACGAGCAAAAAACATTCATTAAAGAATTTGCCTTACTGATTAAGAATTTATTTGATAGCGAAATTCACAGTCAGTTTTTATCTTAAGGCGTTGAACGAATTATTTCGAGCAATAATATTTACCCACAAAAAACCTGATCACGACCCAAGTCTTTCGCTTGATATAATGCTCGGTCAGCGCGGGTAAAGAAATCATCAAAGTTATCATCTGCAAATCTTATACAAGTAACACCGATACTAACAGTTACTTTAATTTCGCCCTGCCACTCACCTTTTATAATTAGATTACTTTGATTAAGTCGAATACGCTCTGCGACAACCTTTGCTGACTGCAATGTAGTTTCAGGGAGCAATATTGAAAATTCTTCACCGCCAATACGGGCTAAAATATCTTCTTGTCGAAGACAAGGAAGTAAACATTGAGCCACTGACATTAGCACCTTATCCCCTATCGGATGGCCATAGCTATCATTGATATCTTTAAAGTGGTCAATATCAATAGCAATCAAGGATAGAATGCGAAGGTGCCTTTTAGCACGATGAAACTCTCGTTCAGCATGATCAATAAAATAGCGGCGGTTATACAGCTTAGTTAATGAATCGGTATTTGCTTGTTTTCTAAATTCTTCTTTTAACGCATACAATTCACTGACGTCGGTAGAAAATCCAATTAACGTTGGAAGTTCACCTTGGTGTTGATAAGGAATTTTTGTACTAATATAGTAACGTACATTACCTTGTTCATCTGCTGAGGTTTCTTCTATGGTTTGTTTTTCGCCCGTATCAAAAACTTTTTGATCAGATTGGTTAAAATGCTCAGCAACATCAAGTGGTAAAACCTCAGTGTCTTTCTTACCAATAATATTTTCTGCTGACGTACCAAATAATTCAGCAACTTTACTGTTTACATATTTAAATGTTCGCTCATTATCTTTCATGTAAATATAAGCATCAACATTATCAAGTACCGTATGAAGTAATTTTTTCTGTGCTTTAATTATTTTTTGGAGTTTTTTTTCTGCTGTTATATCTGTTGATACACCACAAATACCGATGACATTGTTAGCATCATCGAACAAGGGTTTTTTAACTGTTTTATATATCCGGGTTTCTTGTAGGGATTTGATGAAGTTTGTTTCTACATTTTCTACAGTTATAGCCTCTTTAATAACCTTTCGATCATTTTCTTTTAGTTGCTGAGATAACGCTAAATCAAAAAAATGACTATCATCAAAGCCAATGATATCTGTTAAGTTAATATTAAATAAATCCAGTACAGCCTGGTTTACATAGGTATAGCAACCATGAATATCTTTAGTGAATATACAAGTGCCAACGTTATTTAACACTTCCGTTAACATCTTAACGTCTACGGATAAATTATCCTTTGACGGTGAAGTAACGGGTAATGGTTTCTTTTTACTCACTAATAAACCTTAACTGTTGATGATATTACAGAAAGTTTAATTGTAGTTGAAAATTAATAATAGGCATTATGCTTGCGACATAATCGTTATTTAGCCAATATTTATTCAGTGGGTAAGCTTGCATAGTGCAGAGACTGGAGAGAGGATTAAGCGCTAAAGTTATCTTGATATAACCCAAGAGAAAATGACTTTCTATTGGGTTATTAAATCATCAGTGTTAATAAGCTATGACTTTAAATTAGTAAGCGCCGGCCGCATAGGTTAATTCATAGCTGTGGCTGTATATTTCTAATATATTACCAAAAGGGTCTTCCATGTAAATCATACGATAGGGCTTTTCACCGGGATAGTAGTAACGCGGCTCTGCCATACGTTTTTTACCACCTGCTTCGACAATTTTTTCCACCAGTTCTTCAAGATTAGGATCTTGCACACAAAAATGAAACACGCCTGTTTTCCAGTATTCAAAGTTGTCTTCTGGATTTTCTTGATTAGCAAATTCGAATAGCTCAACGCCGATGCGGTCACCTGTCGACATGTGGGCTATTTTAAATTTACCCCAATTAGCGCCAAATACGTCGGTACACATAGCGCCAATGGGGCTATCATCTTCAATGATTTCTGTTGGTTTCATTATTTCATACCAACCTAAAACGCCAGTATAAAATTCAACAGCAGCCTCTAAATTAGGGACTGAAATACCGATATGGGAAAAAGTTCTTGGATATGCTTTACTCATTTTTATTACCTCGTTAAATTTGATAGACAAAGTATAGTGAACTTTATAAAGTATATAAAATTATCATTTGTAATATAAATGAGTACATTTTGTTATGATAAATCTTATTTGGTTAAAAACATTTTGCACGCTTGCTGACGTTGGACATTTTACCCAAACAGCAGAAATTCTTTTTATGACGCAATCAGGGGTAAGCCAGCATATAAAAAAACTTGAAGCGCAGTTGGACATTTTATTATTAACGCGGGAGGGTAAGTCTTTCTCATTGACCGATGCGGGTATTAAATTACGCCAACAAGGACAAGATTTATTAGAAACATCTGCTGATATCGAAGCTTCAATTAAACAAGATGATGCTTTTATCGGTGTCATTAAAATAAGTACACCTGGCAGTGTCGGCTTAAAACTATACCCAAAGATGCTTGATATGCAGCAACGCTATCCGGCGCTTATTATCGATTACACCTTTGCACCCAATAAAAATATAGAGCAAAATTTAATTGAGCGAAAAATTGACCTGGGGATACTCACTGAGTTAAATAGGAGCCCACAGTTAGCCTACAAAAAAATAGCCATTGAGCCTTTGGTTTTAGTAACGTCAAGTGATATCACAAGTATCAACTGGCAAGTGCTTACTTCTATAGGTTTTATCAGCCACCCTGACTCAGAACATCATGCACAACAATTATTGAGTAAAAATTATCTTGAATTTGAACATACAAGTCAATTTAAGCACAAAGGATTTTCTAATCAAATAAGTTTGATTTTATTGCCCGTTAGCCAAGGATTAGGTTTTACCGTATTACCCCTGCATGCGGTAAACGCTTTCCCAGAGCAAAGCCTGATAAAAGTACACACATTGGAGATACCGGTCAGTGAAACTTTATATCTTTGCCAAAACAAACATTCGTTTGACACTCAAAGGAGTCAATTAATTAAAAAATCGATTCGTAAATTTATTTTATAACATTGACTATAAAAACTCACTTAGCCTATTAATTTTTTAGCGATAAGCAAACACTCAAATCGGCTCATCGTGACTTAATTGTAAATTTATTTCCAGCCGACCCGCCATTGGTCACTGACTTTTAGATCACGCCAATCTATGGTGTATTCATTATGAGTCATCACCGCTTCGATAACACAGGCAATTACTTTTTGTTCTTCGTCAAACTCCACCTTAGTGATAATAAAGTGTTTTTCTTTATTGGTAATATCAACTTTAGTCCACTTACTATTGATGAGGGCTTTGGGATTAATTTTATTCATCTTTACCTTAGTGTATAAGTTATTGTTTCAAAAAAGACAGTGTAAATATCGATAATGAAAATTGCCCAGGGACTTTTTTAGTCATTAAAAATCCGACTTCTTTAATATCTTCTGAGTTAAGTAAAGGCGCATTTGGTATAGCCCTTCCACGAAAAGTTGCTTTAAAGTCTGCAAGCTCGAAGATATGATTTTCACGCTTATTAGCGACGGTTTTAAAGTCATGTTTATAAGCTAACCGGTAGCCATTTACATAAATAATTAGCCTTAATTGATAGGCTTGCCCGTCACCTTCGGTGTTAATAACAAGTTTCTTATAAGATTGTGGAAGATTATCGACAGCACGAAAAACCGAACTAAAGCCGCCATTATTGTCTAGAGAGATGCTACCGCTAAAAATGCCATGATCTTGAGCAAATATCATTTCCCCGTTTGATAAGCCGCCCATAACGCCATCATTGGTTATCCGCCAGCGTCCGTTTTCTTGTTTTGAAAAATCAATCATATAAGCCTTCTTATTGCCACTTGAATTATCATTGGCCTGGTTATTAATATTGTTACCACTGGCATAAGCACTGAAAAACAAACATAAAATTAAAATAAATCGCATCAATAAATTCCACTTAAGTATTCTATATCGCCTTTTAAATACGCAAAATAAACTTGTTAAGATCAAAATCACTAAAAATGAGCTAAAATTAATACTCTAACGTATGTAGTGTTAGATTTAATTTAAAATAATAACCAACGAGTAAAAATATATGCGCATTTTTTTATTGATATTGTTTATCAGCCTTGCCTCAGGTTGTAGCACAAAATATACAAATCAATCAGTCACAGGTAAAGCTTTTCCAGCGGTTACCGGACAAACATTAGAAGAAAACACAGTCAATATTCCAGCCGATTTCAACAAAGAATTTACTTTATTATTAGTAGGCTACAAACAGAATTCACAGTTCGATATCGATAGATGGTTAATCGGTTTAGATATGACTGAAACTAAAGTCGATGTCTATGAGCTCCCGACTATTCAGGGATTGTTCCCAAAAATGTTTAGTACTTTTATCGACAATGGTATGCGTGCTGGTATTCCAAAACCTCTTTGGAAAGGGGTGATTACAATTTATGAAGACGGTGATAAAGTTCAAGCTTTCACTGGAAATGAAAGCCCTAATAACGCGCGAGTATTACTGTTAGATAAAAATGGCATCATTGTTTATTTTTATGATGACGGTTTTTCAGTTGCAGCGCTTAATGAGTTGAGAGATAAGTTAACGCCATCGAGCTAGTGTAACTTTGTTGAGACTTGTGCAAGAGACAGTAATTAACCGTTACTGTCTTTTGCCAATTTTAGCTATTTACCCAACGTTTAGTCTTATCTATTTATATACCTATGCTTCTTTATTTCCTTCAACGTTGTCGTCAAAGTATTTTGAAGCACGACATGAAGCACGACATATTAACTCACCACTTCACCCTTGATTTTTACCGCACCAAAACGGGGCACTTAATCACATCAGTGCAATTTTCTCGGTTACTCATCATTTCAAAAACCCACTAACCTCAAATAAAAACCCTTTATTACAATGAATTAGTAGCAAAGCACTGTTTACTAATGATCTGGCATAAGACTTGAAACTCTAATGATAATGAATAATTATCTACAGTGAAAATTATGCTCTCTGCTTTTATTGAACAACACAAACTACCTGATGAATTCAGCGACACCGTTAGACTGCATTACCAACCACTTGCTGAGCGAATATTGGGGCAATTCAAAAAACACAACACACCGTACTTTGTCGGCATCAATGGCTGCCAAGGTAGTGGAAAGTCAACATTAACAGATTTTCTCGCTGAATATTTAACAACACAATACCCTCTTAATGTGGTGGTAATGTCTTTAGATGATTTTTATCTAACAGGTGAAAAACGTCAGCAGCTTGCAGAAAACATTCACCCATTATTAGCGACAAGAGGTGTGCCAGGCACTCATGATATGGCGACTCTTGAGCACGTACTTTTGCAATTAAAAGCTAAAAAAACGGGGTTTTCTATCCCTAGATTCAATAAGGCTACCGATGAACCCTATCCAAAAGAGCAGTGGACTGTGGTTGATAAACCAATAGATATTATTTTATTAGAAGGATGGTGTTGGGGGGTAAAGCCTCAAACTGAAGAACAACTAAGGTCAGCTATTAATGAACTTGAATTGCAGTATGACGCTAAAGGTGAATGGCGAAATTACGTTAATCAACAACTGAGCGAGGCTTATGTTCCCTTGTACAAAAACATGGATTTTTGGTTAGCACTGCAAGCACCATCATTTGACTGTGTTTATAAATGGCGATTAGAGCAAGAACAAAAATTACAAGCTAGAAACATCAACTTAGCTAATTCAAAGGTAATGTCTCCTGAAGAAATATTAAACTTCACCCAATATTTTCAGAGACTTAGCGTACAGAGCTGCACGACTATCGCACAATCTGCCGACGCAATATTTTACTTAGATTATGCTCGCCAAATCAAAGATGTGCCGCTAAAGGAAGTACGATGAGCTCATTAAGAACACTTGTTTTTAGTGACTTAGATGGAACCTTACTCGATCACTTCACTTATCAATCAAGGCCCGCAGATAAAACACTTGCGCAATTAAAATGTGCAAATATTCCGGTTATTTTAAATACCAGTAAAACCCTTGCTGAATTAGCCATTATTCATCGTGAACTCAAACTAGATACCCCCTTTATTATTGAAAATGGTGCCGCTATTTATATACCTATAGCTACTTTTTCAGCACAACCTGCTGACACTGAAATTGTTGGTGACTATTGGGTAAAATCTTTCTGTTTACCTAGGCAGCATTGGTTAACTTTATTAGCTGAACAAACTGATGAATTTAAAAAGTATTATCAAGGTTTTTCCACTATGTCTGCAGCTGACCTTACCGAAATAACAGGGCTGTCGTTAACAGAAGCTAAGCGCGCTCAACAAAGGCAATATGGTGAACCTATTCAATGGTTCGGTGATGAGGTCAGCAAAAATAGCTTTATAGAGCATCTTATTGATCTAGGAGCCAATGTTGTTCAAGGTGGTCGGTTCATTCATGTCGGTGGCTACTGCGATAAAGGCCAAGCCCTAATTTGGCTAACAGAGCAATATCGAGAAAACTTTAATAACCCTGCAATTCTGACCATCGCCTTGGGTGATGGTGAAAATGATAGCCCAATGCTAGAAGCCGCAGATATCGCGGTACAAATTCGCTCACCCGTTCATAACTTCCCCAAACTCTATCGCCAATTTAAAACGACTCGTACGCAAGATTATGGTCCTGAGGGTTGGGCTCAAGCACTACAAACCCTGCTTGCAAAGCAACTACTTTCATCTTCTACTATTATATAAGAGGTAAACCATGGCTGATTTTTATCAAAACGGTACAGTAACCACGCTACATAACTTAGCACAGCGTGAACCAGCAGATATGGCAGCTGAAATACTAGCCTTCTCTAAAAAGCGCTCTTTAGGGCTTATTTTACCTTCATTATTTTCTGAATTAGAAGGCAAAGCCTTACCCGATATTATTAATAAAATTAAAGGTGTCGAATATTTATCAGAAATAGTTATTGGTCTTGACCGTGCCGATCTTAAACAATATAAACACGCCTTAACTTTCTTTGGTCAACTGCCGCAACATCACCGAGTATTATGGAATGACGGTCCAAGATTACAAGCGATAGATGCAAAATTACATGCCCTAGGGTTAGCCCCCAAAGAGTTGGGTAAAGGCCGTAATGTTTGGTATTGCATGGGCTATATTTTAGCTTCGGGTAAAGCGGAGTCAATTGCCCTACATGATTGTGATATTTTGACCTACGAACGTGAACTACTAGATAGACTACTTTATCCTGTTGCTAACCCTATGTTTAATTACGAGTTTGCTAAAGGTTTTTATGCACGAGTTGCCGGTGGAAAAATAAATGGCCGTGTATCTCGTCTATTAGTAACACCGCTAATTAAAGCGTTGAAAAAAACAGTCGGTCATTGTGACTATTTAGAATACATGGACAGTTTTTTATATCCTTTAGCGGGTGA
The DNA here is from genome assembly GCF_014077405.1 of Colwellia sp. BRX10-9. Classification (NCBI taxonomy): domain Bacteria; kingdom Pseudomonadati; phylum Pseudomonadota; class Gammaproteobacteria; order Alteromonadales; family Colwelliaceae; genus Colwellia; species Colwellia sp. BRX10-9. Next base: position 159,477 of record NZ_JACGVV010000003.1, read on the forward strand.
ATTTTCTTTCCGTCGAGATGTATTAAACGATATTCGTATTCCTAGTGATTGGGGCCTTGAAATTGGTGTGCTCTCAGAAATGTATCGCAACTATTCGCCTAACCGTTTATGCCAAGTTGATATTGCGGCGACCTACGATCATAAGCATCAAGATTTATCTTTGGATAATACTGATGGTGGTTTATCAAAAATGTCGATTGATATCAGTAAAGCCTTTATTCGTAAACTTGCTACCCAAGGCGAAACGTTCACGGCAGAAAAATTCAGAACATTGAAAGCTACTTACTATCGTATTGCGTTGGATTATGTCGAAACTTATCGAAATGATGCCATGATGAATGGCCTTAAACTTGATATTCATAATGAAGAAAAAGCAGTTGAGATGTTCGCACAGAATATATTAACCGCGGGCAATACCTTCTTAGATCAACCCATGGACACACCGTTTATTCCTTCTTGGAATAGAGTAGTTAGCGCCATACCTGATATTTTATCGCAACTAAAAGAAGCGGTAGAGTTAGATAACGAAGAATTCAGACAAGCATTATAAAAAAAGGTGCCACATGCCAACGCAAGATAATCAGTTAACACCTAAATTGCAGGGTAATTTAAAAGAAAAGTTAGTTCAGCAGCTTTCGACTATCTATCACGATGTCCCGCTTGAAAAGCCAGTAAGTGATATTGCCCAATCTCTGCTTGATATTATGGGGTTATCTAAAGAAACAATGGCGGCGAAGCCTTTCTCAAACCATTGGTCAGAAGAAGATATTATCTTAATAACCTATGGCGATAGTATCGTTAAGGCTGATGAAGCACCACTCAAAACGTTGAAGACTTTTTTAGACACTAACGTTAGCAATACGATTAACAGCGTGCATATTTTACCTTTTTTTCCTTATAGTTCTGATGATGGTTTTTCAGTTATCGATTATTCATCGGTAAATGAGTCGTTAGGTACTTGGCAAGATATTGGCCAGATAAGTGAACATTATCGTTTAATGTCTGATCTCGTCATCAATCATTGTTCAAGCAGAAGTGCATGGTTTGACAACTTCATTAAAGGTGAAGGACAAGGCAGCGATTATTTTTTTACGGCTCTTGCTGATGATGACTTGTCAGCCGTTGTGAGACCAAGGACATCGCCCCTCTTAAAGGAAATTGAAACTGGCAAAGGCAAACAATTTGTTTGGTGCACATTCAGTCATGACCAAGTTGATTTTGACTTTCGTAATCCTGAAGTTTTAAAAGCTTTCGCTTCTATTATTAAACAATACCTTGATATGGGTGTAAAAATATTTCGTCTAGATGCCATCGCGTTTTTATGGAAAGTAGTAGGAACACCCAGTATTAACTTACCGCAAACTCACGAGGTGGTCAGGTTATTAAGGACGCTTATTGAGTCAGCTAAACAAGATGCTGTTATTATCACTGAAACCAATATCCCCAATACGCAGAACCTCACTTATTTTGGTAATGCCAATGAAGCCCATGGGATATATAACTTTTCATTACCGCCGTTGTTATTAAATACCTTGCTAACGGGTAACTGTTTATACCTTAAACGCTGGCTAATGAGTATGCCTCCTGCGCAAGATGGCACTATGTATTTTAACTTTATTGCATCACATGACGGTATTGGTTTACGCCCGGCAGAAGGATTATTAGATGAAGCTGAGCTGGATAATTTAGTACAGGCAGTAGAAAATTTCGGTGGAAAAATATCTTGGCGCACTACAGATACCGGCCAACAAAAAGCCTATGAAATGAACATATCACTTTATGATGCAATGCAAGGCACAGTGCGAGGTAAAGATCAGTGGAATTTTGAGCGTTTTATTTGTGCACATGCCATTATGTTTGCCCTCGAAGGCATACCAGGTATCTACATTCACAGCATGCTAGGCACACAAAATGATTATCAAAAATTAGCAAATACCCATCATAACCGTGCAATTAACAGGCGTCGCTGGCATGTGGAAGCTTTAGAAGAAGCGCTTAATGACAGTAACTTACACCATGCAAAAGTGCTTTCATCATTAAAATCTTTATTGGCGTTAAGAATTAAACAACCCGCCTTTCATCCTAACGCAACGCAATTTACCCTGCATTTAGGTTTGCAATTGTTTGGCTTTTGGCGACAAAGTAAAGACCGAAAACAAAGCATGTTTTGTGTGAGTAATATTTCTGATCAACCGGTAGTATTACCCTTGAGTGAGCTGAACTTAATTATTACCGAATCATGGTTTGAACTTATTACCGCAGTAAAAATAACAGAGTTAAACCAAGAGCTTACTTTGTCACCTTATCAAACAGTATGGATATCAAATATATAAAGTGAAAAGTTAAAAATAAACGCTATACTAAAAATAATTTTGGTATTAACTGCAGATTAGCTTTGGAATAGCAGGGGGGATTATCAATGCATGATTATTTTGCACCTCATGGTGAATTCAAATTACACGTGAGCAATAATATAATTATCGCGCGCTTAACGGGATCCTGGAATAAAGAGTGTGCGGAAAATTTTTCACAAGCATTTATAGCGCAAGTGAAATTGTTAAAAATACAAAAATGGGCGCATTTAGTCTTCTTAGATGACTGGCAAATAAGTGTTCCTGAAATTGTCCCTGTTGTTGATGAGTTAGCCGCTTTTTGTATTTTAAATGGTTTAGAAAAATCAGCGCAAGTCGCCAATGAATCAATGATGAAAAAAATGTACCTCGATAAAATGGCAATTGAAACACGCAGTAACTTTGAGAGGCGAATATTTTCTGATCAAGATAAAGCGATTAGCTGGCTCAGTGAATATGGTTTTACTACAACAAAAGGATTAAAAGCTTACGAGTTAGTATAGCTTGATGGTGCTGCTAGAAGTTTTTCGTAAACACTAAAAGCAACTGTAAACTGCTTTTATCTTCAACTAGAGGACTGTCAGTAATACTTTTATCAAACCAAGTGTATTCAAGATTTAAGCGGGTATATCCGCCAAAAAAAACAGGGGTCGCGATTGAAAATCCAAGATTTTTATTAACGCCACTATGACCAAGGTAAGCCCCCCTATTTTGATTCACTTCGTCTTTAGAAACACCATAATAGTAATCAACATGATGTTTATCTAAGAAACTGAGTGAAATTGAGGGTTCGAAAAATATTGGCCCATACCTAAAAACATGACCAATCGTTGATTTTATCTCAAAACCATTTGAGCGATTTAGTGCATCAAACATCGAAGAAAAGCCGATTTTCCAATCATTTTGTTGATAATCAACACCAAAGCCGACATCAAATGAACTTTTTCTTTTTCTCATCCCTTCGAAAATAGCACTATCAGATTCATCAAACCCTTGGAATCTTGGGGATAATTTTGCGGAGAGAGTTAATCGATTCGAATTTATTAACTTATAATTAATAAATGGTCCAAATACCGATAAGTTTTCTCCTTGATATCCCAATAAAGGTAAAGGCATTACTCGGGTGTTATATCCCTTATATATCTCTTTATTAACACTGATACCTACGCCGTATAAAAAACCTTCGGTTTTTTTTCGCTCAACAGATACGACTGTCCCCTGCTCTGAAAAGACGTAAAAAGCTGGAAAAACTAAAATTAATATTAAGGCTTTATAAATGCTTTGTATCATTGGGTGATTCTCACTGGATTTTTATCATACCGAGTATACGTTTAAAAGTGCAATGAAGTTTAAACCTCCGATGAAATTAACCGAGTAACAGCTTGTTATACATTTATCATAACTCTATTTATTCAGTGTTAATTTAATAATACGGTTATTAAAAATAATATTAATTATAACAAAGAGTAAAGTGCAGCCTTGTCTTTATTGTTAGCTAGGTACAATAATTAAAATATCTCAGCGAGGTGATCGACCTTGGCCTAAACTACGTATAGTTAAGCATCAATTATATTATCGGGTAAACCTAAAATGAAACACTTGAGCCATGACCAATTGTTAAAGATGGATGCACGCTACCGGGCTCAACTGATCAATAGTTTATCCGGATTTAAAAGTGCTAACCTCATAGGTACACGCAACAAGCAAAACCATAACAATTTAGCGATATTTAGCTCTGTTGTCCATTTAGGTGCTTCGCCTGCTCTAGTTGGTTTTATTACTCGCCCAGACATTGTAGAACGTCATACTTTAGAAAACATTCTGCAGACTAAACAATTCACCATAAATCAAGTTAATGAAAGTTTTTGGCAAGCGGCCCATCAAACATCCGCACGTTATAATGCCGACCAATCAGAATTTGAGCAAACTGGTTTAACGCCTTATAACGTTGATGGTATCAATGCCCCTTTTGTTAAAGAAAGTCACTTAAAGTACGCCTTGAAACTGCGTGAGATAGTGCCAATCGAACTTAATGGTACCCAATTAGTAATAGGTGAAATCACTGATATTCTTTGTGATGAAGTTGCTATTAAAGCCGATGGCTATATTGATATCGAATCATTGGGTACGGTTGCCATATCAGGACTAGATAGCTACCACAACAGTCAACGCTTATCACGATTGAGTTATGCTAAGCCAGAAACTCAACCTGGAGAAATTTCACTTGATGGCCATACGCTTGACGGTAATTCATTTGAAATCTAAATAAGCTTCACTGAACTCTAGGGACAAAAATGAAAAGTTGGCAGTTACTTGGCTATCTTGGTCTATTACCTTTTGCAGGTTTTTTATATTTAAGTGTTGTGCTAGAAGACTCTTCTGTGTGGGCACAACAAGCTTTTATAGCCTATAGCGCTATTATAGTCAGTTTTATTGCTGGCACATTGTGGCGTAAAGCCGAAGACAATACTCGGCTAACACAGCAAATTATTAGTAATTTATTAAGCTTGATCGCTTTTACCACTTTACTGATGCCCGATGATTTGGCCTTGATAGTATTGTCGTTCAGCTTTATGTTTTTATTTTTATATGAAAAAAAATTAGCGATGGTAGAACAAATAAACGATGTTGATGTGGCTTACATGAGAATGCGTTTTTGGCTAACTTTTATTGTTCTCTCACTGCATACCAGTGCTTATTATTTGTGGTTCATTTATGTAGCCACCCAATAACTTTTAGGAAAATTCATGCTAACTATATTCTATGATGGCAACTGTCCAATGTGTGCAACTGAAATGATCCACCTAAAAAGGCATGATCAAGACAACATCATACTTTTGGTCGATATACATCAAGAAAATTTTTCAAGTCTATACCCTGCAATTGATTTTTCAGCCGCTATGAAAATATTACACGCGACTTATAATGGTAAAGTTCTGCTCGGTTTAGAAGTCACACATAGGGCTTGGACACTTGTTGGTAAAGGCTTTTGGGTAGCTCCACTTAATTGGCCAGTATTTAAAACACTAAGCCACTGGGTTTACTTAGGACTGGCTAAATACCGTCATCAAATTTCAGCACTTCTCGCCAAGGTTTTTGGCATAAAAACAGCAAACTGTAATTCAGGAACTTGTTATGATAAATCAACTAACACTGATCATTGGCGCAAATAGCGACATTGGCAAAGCAATTGCCACCCAAGTAGCTTCTTTGGCTGATACTGGCCTTATTCTTATTAGTCGACAAGCCATTGACGAGAAAGACACTGTTGAGGAGCAAAACAGCCTTAAAACTAAAAAAATTACGGTTAAAGATTACCAACCGCAATCAATAGACAATGCTATAGCAGAATTAGTTGCACATAGTGAGTTACCCATAAGCCAAGTCTTTGTCTGTAACGGCATACTGCATAGTGATAAATTTCAACCAGAAAAACGTCTAGAAGACTTCGGTGCACAAGCATTTGAGCAAGTTATTAGCGCAAATACATTAACCCCAATGTTATGGGTTCAGAAGTTGACACCAATACTGACAAGGAAGTCACCCTGTAAATTTATTGTTTTTAGTGCCCGGGTCGGCAGTATAAATGATAACAAATTAGGCGGGTGGTATAGCTATAGGGCATCGAAAGCAGCATTAAATATGATGCTTAAAACTGCATCTATTGAGTTGGCAAGAAGAGCAAAGAATATAAAGCTAATTTCTTTTCATCCCGGCACTACAGATACGCCGTTGTCTAAACCTTTTCAAAAGAATGTCCCTGCAGATAAACTTTTTACCAGTGAATTTGTTGCCAAACAATTGCTAACTATTGTTGCTGATACTCCTATTGATCATACCTTGAGTTATCTTGATTGGCAGGGCAAGTCTATTCATTGGTAGCTGACAGTAATGGCCGTTAAAAGTTAACTATTCCAGGTTACTTTTTGATTTAACTGTTGAAGTTAAAAACAATAAAAAAAACTGCAATGAGATTTGCAGTTTTTATTGGGACTATTCATTAAAGGTGATTATTTTTTAGTAAAACCGTCAGCTATTTTATGAAAAGATTCAAGCGTCACTTTATTATCATATTCAATCGAAAATCTGCCATGGAATAATAAGGTTATTGTTAAGTCTTTATAACCTAACCAACATGTATATCCATCAAAGTCATGCCAAGCTTTAATACCAGAATACTGATAAACACCATCGAGTTTAGTACCCTCTTTGGTGATATGGTCATAGATTTCTAGAAAATCTCTTAGCGTTAATTGTCTATCCTTCATCAGTTAAAACTTAATCATTTGGCTGCATCGACCACTGCTACTGCTGGTGCCGCACATTTCATCATAAGCTGTTTGATACTCTAGTGCAGCGTTAAATATATTATTATCTCGAAGATAATTTTTAGCTTCAACTAAAGATCCCATCACAGCAACATCTCTAGATTGGGTTAGACCAATAAAGTTATTGAGAGAATCAACCGCGCCAACCAAATAATGAGTCGATTCAGCGACACCAATAATAGTGGGTATATTTGCTTGATTACTGTTAGTTAATGTATTCATCATAATAATTCTCCAACTTGAGTATAGCTATCATTACGGTGATACGAAGATTAAAGATCAACTTCAGTAAAATTCATAGTTGAATTTTACTAACCTATCACCTTAAAATATCTCGTTTGTCAAAAGATGCTTCTCTCTATTATCCTTTAGCTAGTATTCAGCTACAGCCATTAAGGAACATCTATGAAGAGTAAAACTGTCTGGTATCTCCATCTCCATGTAATGGATGAGTGGAGATGTGTATCCTCTGGTAGCCTTGCTCATATCAAAAAAGCCCAGAGTATGTATATACAAAATGGCGTAACCACACCGCTAAGGGTTGCACATAGTAAATTGATTAGTTCAAACAGTTAAATTAACAGATAACGCTTTTAAGCGAATTGCTAGGTTTATGATCAATATTGCCATAGCGGCTAAAGCTGGATTAGAATTGACTGCTGATCTTTCTTGGTCATTTTACTGACCACTAGTAAATAAGAATTATCCATCATTCTCTCTAGCTCGCCCTGAGGAATTGAGCCATCTAAGATAATAGTATTCCAATTAGATTTATTCATATGATAGCCGGGAATGATGCCTGGAAAAATATCACGTAATATCTCTGCCTCATCTGGGTCACATTTTAGGTTCATCCAAAAGTGGCCTTTAGCGTCTTCTGCAACCTTGGCACTTTTAGCGTTTGAACCATGAGAAATCGTTGCAAACAGTTTGTTTTTGACCTTGAAAACGCTAACGTCATCGCCAAATGGATAATAAAGTGAGCTTGCTGGTTTAGCTAATAAATAGTGCTCAGCCATTTGTTGGTTCATAGATTTCATTGACGTTTATCTCTATACATTAAAAGCTTAAATTTACGGTCTAATGAATTTAAGCATAGCAGTAAAGAGTGACTTTGGGTTAATGAGCAAGATGGGCAGAAGTTTCAACCTAAAAAATACCGACAAACAATCTATCGGTATTTTTTAGCAAAACTGAGCTGAGCTTAAATTAATAATAAGAAACTTGTGTTGGGATTGTTAAAATACTTTTACCAAAACGCTTTAACCAATAATATATCGCCGCAAAAATGGCAATGACAATGATGATGCTAATTCCCGCTGACAACGGATTAGTAGCAAAGGTTGCCACTTGATAAGTAAATGTCGCCGCTAAATAAGCCAATGAAAAGCTCCATAAAGCCGCAAATCCAGCCCAACGACTGCCAACTTCACTCTTTATTGCGCCCATAGCTGCTGCACAAGGTGTATAAAGCAAAATAAATAACAAGTAACTAAATGCGCCAATTTTACCGGCAAATGCAGCCTGCATAACGGTGAATGTTCCTTCATTAACGCCTTGTTCTTCTGCGGCGGTATGTAAGTTGGTAACATCTCCGATATCAGTCCCTAAAGGATCATCAGCTTGAATACCTAATAAGTTTTCTTTTATTGAATCCGTCGCGTCAGTCCACAACTCAGCCATTGACTTTAATGCTTCTGGCTCTGCATTCACATCGGTATAGAGACTATTAAATGTAGCCACTAAAGCCTCTTTCGCAAACAAGCCGGTAATAATGCCAACACTTGCTTGCCAGTTATCTTCCTTAATACCCATAGGTGCAAGTAAAGGGGTAACAACCTGAGCACTTTTACTTAATACCGACTCTTGAGAGTCTTGATGACCAAACTGACCATCAGTACCTAATGAGTTAAAGAAGTTGAGTACACAAACCACTAAGACAATCGTTTTACCTGCCCCCAAAATAAAAGACCGAGTACGTTGCCAAACACGATGCACTAGATAAGAAAGCTTAGGTATTTCATAAAGCGGTAATTCCATAATATTGACAGAATTTTTGCCCATTAATACCGTGTGCTTTAATAAAAATCCAGTGAATAGTGCTGCCGCTATACCGATTAAGTACAATAAGAAAACTAAGTTTTGCCCAGAATCCGGGAAAAATGCCGCAGCAAATAAAGCATATACCGGTAAACGTGCCCCACACGACATAAACGGTGACATCATTATGGTGGTGATACGTTCACGCTCACTATCAAGAATTCGTGCCGACATTACAGCAGGAACCGTACAACCAAAACCAACAATTAAAGGGACAAAAGCTTTGCCGGGTAAACCAATTTTTTGCATAGCACTGTCAACCACAAACGCTGCACGCGCTAAGTAGCCACTGCTTTCTAAAATCGATAAACCAATAAATAAACAAGCGATGATTGGAATAAAAGTAGCGACCGTTTGAATACCTAAGCCAGCTCCTTCAATTAAGGTTAGCAACCACTGAGGTAAATCATAACTTGATAAGAATCTTTGCGGGTAATCGACAAAAATAGCGCCGGCTAAAATATCAAAAAAGTCGATAAAAGCGCTACCAACATTGATTGCAAACATAAACAATAAGTACATCATGCTAAGAAAAACGGGCACACCTAACCAAGGATGAAGGATAAAATGGTCAAGGCGGTCACTTAAACTTATTGCCGGTGCTTTTTTGGAAGCCGGTAGACCCTTTTTAACATCGATCAATAACTGCTGAATAAACTCGTAACGCGCCTGCATAATACTAATAGCATCGGTATTGGTTTGCTGACAGCCACCTTGATCATTACAAGCGCCACATTCAAGATCAATTAACACCTCAGTTGAGTTTTTGTCCGCGAGTTTATTGACAATATCTGCTGATAACATTAATTTCTTTGGACGTTCACTTGCTTTAGGTAATTCAAGTAAAGCCTGTTCAACTTGTTTTAAGGTATCTTTAGCTAAGCTGTTGGCAATGATAACTTTACAGCCAAGTTCTTTGGCTAAAATATTTATATCAACGGTTTGCGCTTCTTTTCGATCAGATTTATTGATAACCAATAATACCGGTAAACCGAGTTCAAGTAGCTGAGTCGTTAAATACAACTGACGCTTTAATTGCGTCGCATCGACGACATTAATTAAACAATCAATGTCGTTATTTTTAAGAAAATCTTGGGTAATAGTCAGGTCTTTACTTTGTTCAGTTCGAGTGGCGAGAGAACTAATGCCAGGTAAGTCTGAAAGTAAAACTTGCTCATTATTAAATGAGAAGCGCTGCTGTTTTGTCGCTACAGTGACGCCAGTCCAGTTTCCTGTTTGTTGTTTCGCGCCCGTTAGAGCATTAAAAAACGTGCTTTTTCCTGAATTGGCAAAGCCAACTAGAGCCAAATGTAAAGCTTGTGACATTAGACGATTTCTATACCTATTTGTTGAGCAATACTCGGTGCTAAGCAAATTTTAGTACCATGGAGATGAAAGGCAAGTGGCCCATTAAATGGTGCTTTATGGGCTAATGATATCTCAGTTTTTAACGCAAAACCCTGCTCGATTAACTTTGAAGTCAAATCGAAATTTGTTGGCAACGTGCGGATCACCGCTCGTTGGGTACGCGTCAATTGTGAAAGGGTCATAAACAACAACTCAAATAATAATGATTATCATTTGATTCTACTTTACTATTAACTTTTCAGCAAGCGTATATAACAGCGTAATTGATCTAAATCAGCTTAAATTAATCTACTAATAAATTTGATTTAAAATTTAATAGTTTAGCAAGCGTTCAATATAATCATATTAAAAATATAACTGGATTTATCTGCGCAGCTTACGTAAAAATAGCGAAAAGGTAAGAGAGGTATTGTTATTATGAAAATTAAATATTACCTAATGAAACATCGCTGACAAATCCAAATAGCTTGTCAGCGATTTACTATTTTAATGACGGTATGATTTATAGATTAAAAGCTATATGTCATTTCTGCCCATGCACTGGTACCTTCTTCAGGTAAACGGTCCATAAACGTTACATCACTGCCTTTGACTCGGTTATAGCCACCTAAGTGATTTTGATATTCTTTATTGAGTAGATTATCAACGCCAAAACGAAGCGTTAATTGATTATTGACGTAATATTGAGCGTCTACATTCATCACACCATAACCAGCACTTGTTTGTTCCTGATTCGTTAATGAAATATCTTTTTGTGCGGCGGCCATCACTAAAGCCATATTTACAGACCAATTCTCACTAAAGTAATTGGCACTTAACTGACCATTCAATGGCGCAATACGATACAAGTTATCATTAATATCACGACGTTCGCCACGTACGTAACTGACCACGGCTGATAATTGTATTTGATCATTTATAGTGTAATAGCCATTTACATCAGCACCATAAAGCTTAGCATCTACATTAGTAAACTTTAGAGGGTTATCATCACCCGCCATCATTTGGGCCATCATTTTTGCTGACATATCCAACATACCTAAAGGAGTACCTTGAATATAGTCATCAATATTTTGATAGAAGAAATGAGGTGTGATCATAACTTTTTCAGTTTGGTAGGTAAAACCGAAATCCGCTTGATAAGCTGTCTCACTGTTAAGATCCATATTACCCACATAAGTGTTACCGTCGGCCAGCCCACCCGTTGATTCCATCGGGGTCCAGAGATAAAGCTCTTGATATGAAGGCGCTCTATTTTTTAAACCTACGCCTATATATAATGATAAATCTTTCGATAATTGAGTTTCCGTGCTTAATGCGATATCTATATTGGTATCATTAACACTGTGATCACTGTTATTAAAGTTATCCCGTAAGTCTATGGCTAAATCAGCCATCGTTGGCATAGCTGAATTCATATTATCCATCATTGCAGAGCCCATCGGCATAATCATCATTGCCATAGATGTTGCCACTTGACCTGCATCTAATTCGGCTCTTTTTAAACGGACGCCTAACTGAACTTTGGTATTGTTAAAGGTTTGCTGCCATTGTGCAAATAGCCCAAAGCGATCATCTTTGATATCATTAAAGTTTACCACGGCAAACTTTGAGTTATTTGGATTGGTGATCACAGAGTCATGCTTGGCTAAATAACCATCGAAGCCAAATTCTAACTCACCAAAAGTAAAAGATTTACCCAGCGAAAAATTAAAATTAGTTGTTATACCCGTAGCATTATTACGACGATGTTTTTCTGGATTATTATTCAATCGCTTTTCAAAGTTAGTCATACCATGATCGGCATCGGTGTAGCCTAATAACCAGTCTGCTTGCCAATCGGCCCAGGTAAAGTTACCGTCTAAACTTGCTCGGTGACTATAAATATATTCTATATCCATAGGTAATGCTGGCGTACCCGAATCTTGGGTATCTGTATAATGGTAGCTAAAACCTGTTTCACTACTCTCGCCAAAATAACGTAAATCAGTGCCAAATTGTCGTTTAGCAAAATCAGTTGGCGATATAATTTTACTATCGCCACTTTCCATATTCTCACCTTCTTGAACATTGCCATAAAAAAGCCCAGCAATATCACCTTTGGTAAGATTAACCACCGATGATAATGTTTGCGCTTCATTATTGCTTCGAACACCTGCTTGTAAATCACCATTTATCGCGAGTTTCTCGCTATTATTGGCTTCTGCTTTACGCATTTTTACATCAATAGCACCACCCAAGGTATTTATGCCGGCAGAAACCGGGGCGATACCACGATAGACAGTCATAGACTCAACAATTAATGGCGTAGAATAACTTAAGGGTGTGTCCATAGCATTAGGACCAGCGCCAATGACAGCTTGTCCATCAAGTGTGGTTGAAATTCGGTCGCCATATAGGCCACGATATTGTGCAATACCCGTTACCGGGCCATTACTGTTGACATTTGCACCAGGGACCGACTTTAACCAACTCGCTAAATCGGGCTCCGTAGTCTTCCCTTGGGCATAACTTTCATTATTTTCAATGCCGATATGGTGACGTTGATGAGTGATAGTGATCACTTCAATCTCATCGAGGTTAGCCGTTGAATCAAACGTATTATTAGCAAAAGCACTAATAGACAAAAGACTGCTAAAAACTAATGAAGAGCTTATTGCTAAAGCAATGGGTTTAATTGAAAACGTCATAGTTGTTTCACTTACTTGTTTGAGTATACCAAATAGAATTAATACTATTGTGTTAGCTATAATCAATAAAAACAAAGTAAAAACAGTGAACTGCGACATAATGTCGCAATAAAAAATGACTTACTTGACCTAAGTCAAACAAGACATTTTAGAAGAGTAATCGTTATTTAACTAAAAACCTTAGCTACAGAGCTGATTAACGTTAAAAGCAAAAAATGCACAACTAGCTTATTTTCAAAGCAGACTAATTTAACCTATTAACGGCAGTTACTTTAAGCAACATAATTGCTTTAAACCTAGACAATAGTTAATAACTTATTGTCTTAATTACGGCGCTCTGCATTTTTATCTCCTAAAGTTTTCATGATATCTCGCCAAGTTAATATGCCAACGGGAATGCTATTTTCATCAACAATAGGAATACATGACGTTTTAGTCTGATTGAAAATATCAATGGCATCAAAAACATTAGCGTTAGGCGTTAAGGTGACCAATTTGCGATTCAGTATTTGATGCGCTTTCTTGTTTAAGGTTGCTGTATCTCTTGGGAGCTCTGCGGCAGTGCCGATATTAGGACTCAGTGCTTTGAGAAGATCTCTGTCTGAAATAACCCCTGATAATTGTTTATTATCAACGACCAGTAAATGATGAAAATTAGCATGTTCAAAAATATTTTTTATCGTCAATAACGTATCGTCCAAAGAGACACTAACAAATGCTTTGGTCATGATGCTGGCTATTTTCATTACGCTACCTTTTATCCATTTTATTCTTAACTATACAATACATTAACAAACAACAAAGAGAATTTACTTTATTTGGGGATAATAGATGACAATTAACCTAACAATGGCACAATGAACTAAGACTCAAAATAAGGAATATAAATGAAAGGTTTAACTACCTTAATTTTATTGTGTGTTAGCACAATAAGTTATGCCACCGAACAAGCAGAAGAAATATTCAAACAACTTGCTCCGTCACTTTATCAAATAAGACTTATAGACATCGCCAGCGGTGAAAAGTCATCAATTGGCTCTGGTTTTCAAATTAGTGCCGACGGTTTAATTGCAACCAATTATCACGTTATTTCTGGCTATGCGCGTCATCCCAATAAGTACACGATTGAAATTTTTGATCACCAAGGTAAAAAAGCGCCACTTACTTTACAAAGTGTTGATGTTATCAATGATCTAGCCTTGGTAAAAAGAACGACTGATGGCGAAATGCCTTTCTTTAAAATTGCACAGCGTGTTCCCCAAAAAGGCGAAGAGCTTTATTCGTTAGGTAACCCGCACGATTTAGGCATGATAGTAGTACCCGGCACTTACAATGGTTTGAAGAATGAATCTTTTAACGACCGCATCCATTTTACCGGCTCAGTGAACTCTGGGATGAGTGGCGGACCTGTCGTTAATAAAAACTCTGAAGTCGTTGGGATAAATGTGGCGACTTCAGGTAATCAAATCGGATTTTTAGTACCACACGATAAACTGCTTAACTTATACAAGCGTTATAAAACAGGTAATTCTGAAAGTATTGCAGCACAAATGGCACAACAACTTGCCGATAATCAAGACAAGTTAATTACCACCTTGTTAAATAGCGAATGGCAGATGCGCCCTTTAGGAGAAGGTTTAATTCCCGTGGTTAATATTCCTTTTATTCGTTGTTGGGGAGAGTCAAACGCTGATAAGGCAGATGCTATTGTTCTAGCCGTGGTTGCTAATTGTTCTTTGGATGAAAACACTTACATCTCAAATGATTTTTTCACCGGCTCTATTGAAATGGAATATCGCTATATGCAAGCAAAAGAACTTAGTGACACTAAGTTTTATCAAATATTTGAGCGTCAATTAACGCAAGTCATGCCAGGAAACAAAGCGGGTAAAGATGATGTTACTGAGTTTCAATGTCAGCACGATATTGTTACACCATCAAACCAAGCGATTACCAACAAATCAGTTTTTTGTACCCGTGCCTACAAAGATTTCCCTAAATTATTTGACGTTTTATATATAGCTATTTCTGTTGATAAGGGCGACCAAGCCTTACTTAGCCACTTTACTGTCGCTGGCGTTACGCAAAATAGTGCACTCAAATTTACAGAGAAATTTATGGAGTCTATCTCATGGAAATAATCATAGAAGAAATTACTCGCGCCCATAAATTAATAGCTCGACATAAATTTATACAAAATCACATCAATATTGGTCGTGGTTATGATAATGATATTATTATGGCGGACCCACATATTTGTGCCCAACATCTTAGCCTTAATTTTAATGGTGAACATTGGCTGCTAAACGATGAAGGCTCTATTAACGGCAGCTTTTATGACGATGAGTTTTCAAAAACAAAATCAGCTGTCCATCAGCACATCGTTCGTTCTGGACAAGTCTTTATGATTGGCAAAAGTTTAGTACGCATTGTTTTTCCCGATCATCCCGTACCTGAAAGCATTAGTTTTAGCCCTTTTGAAAATATTTTAACCTTAACAAGACATCCGGTCTTTTTAGCCATAAATATTTTATTATTTGCCAGTGTTACCGGCTGGTTATTTAACCTTCACAACCCTGTAGAAGTCAATTTCACTCAGTTATTAGTACCGGCTATTGGCATGACTTTACTCTTTGGGCTTTGGCCTATTGGTGTTGCTTTGGTTTCTCATTTAACCAAGCATGATGCTAGATTTTGGGGACAATTAGGCATCTGCTTTGTCTTTTATAATTTAATGTGGCTAAGTGATTTTATTGAAAACATCACCAGCTTTAATGCTTCATCTCAGTCAATACTCAGCGTACTTGCCACTTTCTTACCTATTGTATTGGCATTTTGTTTATTCTGGCTAAATTGCCAAATTGGTTTTCATATGAGCACTCGACGCAGAACAGTAATAGCAAGTTGCATGACGCTGCTATTGTTTGGTGGTAGCTTCTTAATTCAGTTAAGTAAAAAACCTGAATTCAGTATCCGTCCCGCTTTTAATACCACGTTAATGGCGCCAAGTTATTTATTTACTCACAGCAATAATGTCCAAGGCTTTCTTGAGAGCAGTAAAACATTATTTAACGATGCGCAAGAAGCAGCACTTGAAGACAAATAAAGCGCCTTAATAAACAGAAAAAGCTAACGAGTTCGTTAGCTTTTTTGTTTGTTAGCCCAGAGAATAACGACTGAGTGATGACGACACATTAAGGTCGAGGAATAAAACCTACCGCATCATAAACTTTTGCTAATATTTTACTTGCTCTAGCTGATGCTTTTTCAGCGCCTGCTTTCATCACTGCATCTAAATAAGCCTGGTCCTCACGGATCTGATGATATCTTTGCTGAATAGGTTCTAATAAAGCAACCACAGCATTAGCAACGTCACCTTTTAAGTGCCCGTACATTTTATCTTCATATTGTGGTACTAACTGCTCAACGGTTTCACCTGTACAACAAGACAATAAAGACAGTAAATTTGATACACCTGGTTTTTCTTCAATATTGAAATAAATATTAGCTTCTTCATCAGAATCAGTCATGGCGCGTTTGATTTTTTTACTGATTTTTTTAGGGTCTTCTAATAAGCCAATAAAATTACCAGGATTAGCGTCTGATTTTGACATTTTCTTTGTTGGTTCAAGTAAGCTCATTACTCGCGCACCAAATTCAGGAATATAAGGGTCTGGCACAGTGAATGTGTCACCATGAAGATTATTAAAACGAGTCGCTATATCACGAGCTAATTCTAGATGCTGCTTTTGATCTTCACCAACCGGCACACGGTCAGCATTATAGAGAAGAATATCTGCTGCCATTAAGACTGGATAAGTAAATAAACCTGAATTCATATTTGCTTCAGACTTTTGTGACTTATCTTTGTATTGCGTCATTCTGTTCAATTCGCCCATTTGTGTGTAACAATTTAACACCCAACTAAGCTGAGCATGTTCAGGGACATGTGATTGAATAAAGATGGTACTCTTTTCTGGGTCAACGCCGCAGGCTAGATACAAGGCTAGGCCATCAAGCGTCGCCTTTCGCAAATCAGCGGGGTTTGGGCGAACAGTAATAGCATGTTGATCAACCAACATGTAATAGCACTCATGGCTATCTTGCATACTAACCCATTGTTTTAACGCACCTAAATAATTACCAATGGTTAAATCACCTGATGGCTGACAGCCGCTTAATACGATAGGTTTACTCATGATTTCTCTTTATTTTATTTGATTTATTTGTTAATTAAACTATTGGCTAACTGTCGCTAATTCGCTGCGCATTTCATCAATCGCCAGCTTATAATCTGGCTTTGAGAAAATGGCTGACCCTGCAACGAACATGTCAGCGCCCGCCGCCGCTATCTCAGCAATATTGTCTGCTTTAACACCGCCATCAACCTGTAAACGAATATCACGTCCACTAGCGATGATGCGCTCTTTTACTAATCTCAACTTATCCAATGTGGTTGGAATAAACGATTGACCACCAAAGCCAGGATTAACTGACATCAACAAGATAACATCAAGTTTATCCATAACAAAATCTAAACAATTCAATGGTGTGGCCGGATTTAGTACCAGTCCCGCTTTACAGCCATGGTCTTTTATTAATTGCAGAGTACGATCAATATGATCACTTGCCTCTGGATGAAAAGTGATAATATCTGCGCCTGCTTTAGCAAAGCCTGGAATTAGACTATCAACCTGCTTGACCATTAAATGTACATCAATAGGTGCGGTAATACCGTAATCACGTAGCGACTGACAAATCATTGGGCCAAAAGTTAAGTTAGGCACAAAATGATTATCCATTACATCGAAGTGCACAACATCGGCACCGGCAGCTAAAACCTTAGCAACATCATCACCTAAACGTGCGAAATCAGCAGACAATATAGAAGGAGCAATTAAAAATGAAGACATAGATAAACCTTTTTAGAATATTGCGCAACATTATAACAACGACCTAAGGGAAAACTCTATAAATTCATGCGTCCAAGCGTTATTTAACTCAATGTTACCCAGCGATTGCTCTTTTAGTGTCGAATGCTCATGATTATTTCGTGCTCTGATTACTTTTTATAACCACGGCTTAACTATAACGTGAAAGACTGCCAAGAAAGACCACTCCATACCAGATAATACCAGTCGATATTTTATGAAAATACGAATCGATATTTTATGCACTTTTTTATTATCAACGTTAACGTTTTAACTATAACGTGAAAGACTGACAAGAAAGACCACGCCATCACAGATAATACCAGTCGATATTTTATGCACTTTTTTATTATCAACGTTAACGTTTTAACTATACGTGAAAGACTGCCAAGAAAGACCACGACATACGAGATAATACGAATCGATATTTTATGCACTTTTTATGAGCGTTAACGATTTAATTGCACCAATAAAGATCATCTATTAGTGAGAGACCCTCATAATAAAAAAAACAACCTCACCAAGTCATTGAAATAACTATGTAAAATTTATTAATATTATTATGTCGCTCAGGCATCTACCTTGCAATGTATGGTTTAGCCCTAAAATATTAAATAAAAAACTACTACATAAAGAGACTATTATGAAAAAAACACTATTATCGATATCGCTCACATCTTTACTTGCCGCTACTTCATTATTATCAACACAAGCATCAGCTGTTGAAGGTTTATCTGCTAATGTTGCTGCTAGTAGTAACTATATATGGCGTGGTGTTAGCCAAACAGACAATGCTGCCGCTATTTCTGGTGGTATCGACTATGCTGACGATTCAGGCTTTTATGCTGGAGCTTGGGCTTCAAATGTCGATTTTGGTGATGATGCGAGTGCTGAACTAGATTTCTACTTAGGTTTTAGCGGCCAATTAAACGAAGATGTTAGTTATGATGTGGGTTATATTTATTATGCC
Source organism: Colwellia sp. BRX10-9 (assembly GCF_014077405.1). Classification (NCBI taxonomy): domain Bacteria; kingdom Pseudomonadati; phylum Pseudomonadota; class Gammaproteobacteria; order Alteromonadales; family Colwelliaceae; genus Colwellia; species Colwellia sp. BRX10-9. The sequence continues at coordinate 178,215 of NZ_JACGVV010000003.1, forward strand.
TACCCTGACTCAGCCCAAACTGATAGTACTAACGAATATGATTTTGGCGAGATATATGGCTCTTTGGGCTATTCATATTTTTCACTTTCAGCAAGTTACGGAATTCATAACGACGACGGTGCTGCTTTTGCTGATGCCAGCTTATATATTGCAGCGGGAGCAGAGTTTGAAGTAGCTGACGGTTTAACCTTAGCTTTTCATCTTGGCGATTATTCTTTTGACGACGCCATGATCGCAGAAGATTATAACGATTACAGTGTTAGCTTAAGTAAAGATGGCTTTACCTTTGCGGTATCTGATACCGACATCGATAATGATGATATGAAGTTTGTCATTTCTTATTCGGTTGATATCGACTTATAAATAAAGATAAGCCAGTAATAATTTTACTGGCTTTTTAAAGATAGTTAAAGACAGTGCAAAAAAAATCTTCGCGTAGTACAATTATATTAGTGTTGATTTTAAAATAAACGGCGGCATAGCTAAGATATTTAAACCTAATTAATATATTTAGCGAAACCAAAAAGCCGATATTCATCACAATAACGATTTGCATCCATTAGTGAAATTTTACCTAATTAAATTAAATTTTAAGGATTTTACATGCAAATAATTATTTTTGATGATGCTGAACAAGTTGCAGAGCATGCAGCACTATGGGTCAGTGAATTAATCACTAAAAAAGCTAAACCTGTGCTCGGTCTTGCTACCGGTAGCACCCCGATTAGCCTCTATAAACATTTGGTTAATAAACATAAAAATGAAGGGCTAAGCTTTAGCCACGTCTCGTCATTTAATCTTGATGAATACCATAATATTAATGCTAATAATGCTCAAAGTTATCGGAGTTTTATGAAAGAGCATTTATTTGATAACGTAGACATAGCACAAATCAATACCTACCTACCAACGTGTAACCATAACCAAAACCCTCGTGAACAAGGGCTTAACTACGAAAAAAAAATAAAATCATTAGGGGGTATCGACTTACAAATATTAGGTATTGGCGCTAATGGCCATATTGGTTTTAATGAACCGACTTCGAGCTTATCATCTCGTACCCGTATCAAAACATTAACCCAGCAAACACTGACAGATAATAGCCGCTTATTTAAAGACGGTGAAACACAACCAACAATGGCAATGACCATGGGTATTGGCACTATTATGGATGCTCGCTATGTATTATTAATGGCGACAGGAGAAAATAAAGCCCAAGCAGTAAATACAATGATCACCGGAGCTTTATCCGCTATGTGTCCGGCATCCGCATTACAGATGCATGAAAATGCAGTTATTTTGTTAGACAAAGCAGCTGCAAGCCAACTACAAGATCATCAGTATTACCTTTGGGCTGATCAGCAACACCGTAAAATCAACGAAACTTATGGTTTTTATCATAATTATTAACAAAGTGAATGCTTCAATAAAAGGTCCCTAATCTAGGGACCTTTGTTGAGGTGAGATTTAACTTAACTTTTGTAGTTTTTTGTCTCGGTACATTTTGCTGTCTGCTATCGAGATGAGTTGTTCTAAGCTCTTGGATTGTTGAGGAAATAACGCTAAACCGAATGAGAATCTCAATGATAATTTATGCTTTGCCACCTGGTAAACTTTCTCTTGCAGTTGCTGAAATCGATCGTTTATATTATATCTCGCAGTGACTAATGTTTGAGCTGTGTTTCCTTGCGCTAATAACAGCACAAATTCATCTCCGCCCCATCGACAACAAAAGTCATCAGTACGTAAAGTGTTTTTTAAGTTAACCGCGAAGGCTTTTAACAGTTCATCACCGATATTATGACCGTATGAATCATTAACGCGTTTAAAATCATCTAAGTCTATCATTACTAGACTGTAACAATCATTTCTGGTCAGTGTAGCGGAAAGTTTATCGAAATATGCCATTAAAGCGTATCGATTATCTAAGGTGGTTAGCGGATCATGGAAAGCTTGTTCCGTCAGTTTTTCATTGAGTACTTGGATATCGGTAATATCAGTTACTGTAACAGCTACAGAGTTAACTTGGTCTGAATGACTATCAAAAACAGGTTGATAAGCAACTTTGAGAAAGAGCATTTGTTTTTTATTTTCTGAATAAAACCAATCAGTATAAGTTCTCACCTTGCCTGAAAAACATAAATCGAGCTCTTTTTTAACCACTTTATTGAAAGCTTCTTCTCCTAAAACCGTTATAACATGTTGGTTAATAATGTCCGCTTTTTGCAAGCCCCATTTATGGCTATATTGTTCATTAACTGACAAATAGTGATAGTTTTTATCAACTAAGGACAATAAATTATTCGAGTGGTCGACTAAATCAACAACTAATGAGTCCTGTAGTAATTCAGCACTATATTCAATAAGAAAAAGAATCGGCTGTTTACTGATAATACTGACATACACCTCTATATTTTTTTGGATAAAACTAAAATGTGTTAAACATTTATCATTTGAGCCTAAAGGCATATTAGAAATGTTGAGAATGAATTCAGATAAACTAACCTTACTGTCACATAATGCAAAGAAGTCATCTCCCTCATTAATATGATATTTATGCTTGATGTGTTTACTACGACTAACTACAGTTCCTTGCTCATTAATAATTAAAGCGGGAAAGTTAACATAATTGAGTAAATCAGTGTTCAATGGAAAATCCTTTTTCTATTTTTATCAGTAAATTAGATAAATAATCTGTATATTAGACAAATATACAATTTAGCATAGACTAGCTATATTTTACTGTCAAAAATATATGCATTTTTTATAATTTATATCGTCTTTACCCTGTTATGTTAAACAGGTAATCATTGTTCATCGCCACCACGTTAGCGATCACCTTGAAATAAGTTGCTCGTTCGATAACGCTAAAACGTGTAGATAGTAATGATGAAATATATTTAGGATTGTTTTAGCGCGAAAAGTAAGCGACTATCAAGTGTCACCCAACAAAAGGATTATATGATGCCAACGGAAAACTTATCAAAAAAAACAAATTCTTCTGATAAAAGCAGTAGTTTTAAAACGACCGCTAAAAGCGTCGGCGCCGCTTTTTTTGGCGTACAAAGTAATAAAAACCGCGATAGAGATTTTAGTGAAGGAAAACTAAGCCACTTCATCATTGCTGCTGTAATAGGTGTAGCTATATTTATAGGCGTGTTGATCGCGGCAGTATCTTTAGTTTTACCTTAAGATAAGTGACTTAGAAGCTTACTTATAAAGTACCAGTAACTCTGCAACTTTATTACGTTTACTCGCCTTTTGGCTAATAGTGCGCGCTACTTGTATCGTTTTTTGCTTACTGGCATGCTCATATATTTTACGTGTCCAGATAGTGTCATGATTACTGATCAATACTGATATTTTATCTTGCTCAGTGACTTCTTCAGCAATATTGGCTAAATCAGCTTGCTCATCTAAACCAAAGCCATTACCAACATAACTGGTAAAACTAGCTGTTTTACTTAATGGTACATAAGGGGGATCACAGTAAATGACATCGCCACTTTTTGCCCTGGCAAAAGTTTCTCGGTAACCTTCACAAACAAAAGTGGCTTTCTTAGCTTTTTCGGCAAAATACAGCATTTCATTTTCAGGAAAATATGGACGTTTATACTTACCAAAGGGAACATTATAACCGCCCGATTTATTATATCGACATAAGCCATTATAACCATGACGGTTCATATAAAGAAATACCAGCGAACGAAAGTAGCTGTCACTACTGGCATTAAACTCTTTTCGTAACCGGTAATAAACTTCAGATTGATTATATTCAGGCGTAAAGTATATCGCTGAATCTTTGATAAATTTTTGTGGGTTTTCTTTAATAATATTATAGAGATTGATTAAGTCTTGATTTATATCATTTAACAAGTAATGGTCAAAATTACTGTTCAGAAATACTGAACCAGCACCGACAAAAGGTTCGACTAAACGCTCCCCTTTGGGTAACATTTTATTAATTACATCGCTGAGGCCGTATTTTCCGCCAGCCCACTTTAAAAATGCTCGATGCTTTTTGATCATTTAACCCATTTGCCTTACAACTCATTATTTAAGTGCTAGGCTTAAATAGACGTTTAAAATAGAAAACGAATTGTATCCTGATTAGCTTATTATTGGGAGTCTTGATAAGCATTGATTTCATTATTAATTGCTTGAAGTGACTTTACCCACGGCTGATGAACTTTAATACTACTTGGCAGTAACATAACAGCCTTTTCTGCGGCCAAACGAGTCTCAAAAACCTCAGAGGTTATCATTAGCATAGGTTGTTGGTTAAATAGTCGGTAGTAACTTTTAATCTTGAGACCGACAAAATCAGGTATAAACTCCTGATATACGGAAAGACGAGTAAAACCAGCAATTTGTATAACAAAGCCCGATGGTGCGCTTATATAGTAAGTGGCTTGGGCGCCAACATCTTCAATCGAGTTTACTAGAATAGCGGCTTGCGTAATCAGGGGTGTCACTTTATTTTCTGACTTTTTAACGGATAAAGCCTCTATTACGGTTTTACCCGTTGATAAGGTAACAGAAGCTTTATTTTCAGTATCCCCTTTTTTATCAAGAAACGATGCAAAGCGCTTAGCTTTATCGGTGGCTATTGGCTCTGTCGACTCAACGACGTCTTTTTCTGCGTTGACAATCGCTTGAACGATATCATTTGGCTCTGCCGGTAGACTAATTAGAACCTTTCCCCCTGGGTCGGGTGCGGTTAACGAAAGAAATATATCTTCACTCTTCGCTGGAGCACTCACATTTTTATTATAGGCTGAAATAATACTGGTCGAGTTTGCTGGTACCGCTTTTAATTTAAGCTGGGTGTTCGCACTAAAAACATCTTGTTGAAACAACCAATAACCTGTTGCCCCTAAGCAAATCACGAAACAGATAAAAATTAAGGTCCACTTCGTAAAACGGCTGAAGGTAAAAAGTGATGTCTTCACTTTGAATGCTTTGGAGTTAAGGGTTAATAACTGACCTGTTTCTCCAGATAAAACTGAGATTTTTTTATGGAATAGTGATTTATTTTGCGCCAATAAAAGTCCAGCTTTTGGCGTACCAAGCATAAGCACACTGATTGCATAATTGGCTTTTTTAGCTATGTCAGTTAATTGACATAGTTCATGCAAAATCTGTACGGAGAGAAACTGGGCGTGTTCGATGACAATATCAATGGTTTGCTTTTCTTGCTTAGATAAATTGATCAAGCTAACAGCTAAAGACTGCTCAGGATCAAATAGAGTGTCAGCGAAAAGTTGCTCAACAATACGACAGCGAATTTGAATATCGTTTAATTTAGGTGATATAGCGATAAAAGCAGCATTGTGATCATTACCCAAAGAGCCAAGAAACTGACTCGCTACTTGAGAATAAACATTGGCATCTTGGTCAACAACCAAAACGGCATGCTTTGAAAAGCGTAAAATATAATCAACGCGTGCGTTAGCACTAATGGTTGTTACACTTTGTGGAGCGTTATATTCTGTGGCATGTGCTTGTGCAGACATGTTTCACCTGTTCTGTATTAAAATTACAGAATTTGTTGAAGCATCTCCTCACTAATATCATCACGCATTTCTGATTGACCAATAGCCGTGGGTACGATTAAACGTAATACACCTGCCAAATTCTTTTTGTCACGACGCATGTGACAAATAAATTCTTCAAAGCCCATACTTTCAGGCGCTGTTAATGGTAAATCAAACGCGGCAATTAATGTTTCTATACGACGAAGATCTGACGCTTCAAGCAAATTCATTGCTACTGATAACTTAGAGGCAAGTACCATGCCAGTAGCGACAGCTTCACCATGAAGCCAGTTACCGTAACCTTGATCGGCTTCGATAGCATGACCAAAGGTATGGCCTAAATTCAATAATGCCCTTACGCCTGATTCGGTCTCATCAGCGGCAACAATATCTGCCTTGCATTGACAGCAAGTTTTAACCATTTCAATCAGTGTGTTTTTATCCGCTGATTTTATTTTTTCAATATTGCTTTCTAACCAAGCAAAAAAATCACTATCACCTAAGATACCGTACTTAATCACCTCAGCCATGCCCGCATTGAATTCGCGGATAGGTAAAGTGCTAAGGCTATCAATATCAATAAGAACAGCTTTTGGCTGGTAGAAAGCGCCAATCATGTTTTTACCTAAAGGATGATTAACCGCTGTCTTACCACCGACAGAAGAGTCGACTTGTGAAAGTAATGTGGTTGGAACTTGAATAAAGTTGATTCCGCGTTGGTAACATGCGGCTGCAAAGCCGGTAATATCACCAATAACACCGCCGCCTAAAGCAATTAATGTCGAATCTCGCCCATGACCATTGGCCAATAAATGTGACATGATCACATCAAAGTTTGCAAGTGACTTTTGAGCTTCGCCATCAGGTAATATTATTTCGTCAACGTCGAAAGCGCTTAGTTTTGCTTTTAAAGTAGCAAGATATAACGGCTTAACAATATTATTAGAAACGATGCATACTCGTTTACCACGAATATGCTGAGTAAGCAGACTATTATTAGTTAATAGTCCGCTATCAATATAGATGGGGTAACTGCGTGTACCGAGTTCAACATTTAGCGTTGTCATTTTTAGGTCTTTTTTTGAGTGCCTAGCCGCTTTTAGAAATCTAAGCGCTCAACAATTTTATGGGCAACAACTTTAGCACTTTGATCATCTGTTTTTACAATAACGTCAGCAATTTCTTCATATAAAGGATTGCGTTCTATTGCTAGATTCTCAAGTACTGTGCGTGGTTCTTCAGAGGTTTGCAACAATGGACGTTTACGATCACGCTGCGTACGAGCCACTTGCTTGTCTATAGTTGTTTCTAAGTAGACAACTATGCCTCGTGCCGATAAGCGATTACGTACTTGTGTACTTATCACTGAACCACCACCAGTCGCTAAAACAATACCTTGTTTTTCACTTAGGTCTTCAATTACACCTTCTTCTCTTTTACGAAAGCCTTCTTCGCCTTCAAGATCAAAAACCCATGCGATGTCTGCACCTGTTCGGCGCTCTATTTCCTGATCAGAGTCAAAAAACTCAAGATGTAGCCTATCAGCTAATTCTCTACCAATTGTGCTTTTACCAGCGCCCATAGGGCCGATAAGGAAAATATTACGTTTTTCTGCCATTAGATTAACTTCAGCTCGTATAAATAATTACGTTTACAAATATGAGGGAACCCCCTCCGAAAATTTTGAGGGCGTAATTATCGCAATTGTTCGGTGTACATTGCAAGTTAACTAAGACGAAAATAAAATGAAATTACTCAGTAACTCACAAAGTTGTTTAAAAACGCTCAGTTACGATGCGTGGTGTCACAAAAATTAATAATTCTTTTTTCTCATTAAAGTTGTTGCTATTTCTAAATAGCCAACCAAAATAGGGAATATCGCCTAAAACAGGTACTTTTGATACTGTACTGATAATTGCTTGTTGATAAATTCCGCCAAGAACAATCGTTTCGCCATTATTAACTAGCACTTGTGTACCTATTCGCTGAGTATCAATTGCGGGTGCTTGGCCACTTTGTACATCAGAGACGGTATCTTGAGTAACAACTAAATCAAGAATAATACGATCGTCTGGGGTAATGTGTGGTGTTACCGTTAAACTAAGCACAGCTTTTTTAAATTGGGTTGATGTCGCGCCACTTGACGATGCTTCTTGATAGGGAATTTCGACCCCCTGTTCAATATACGCTTGTTTTTGATTTGCCGTAGTAATTCTTGGGCTTGCGATAATTTCACCCTTGTTTTCTTTCTCCATCGCGCTCAACTCAAGATCCAATATAGTACCATCGGCTAATCGCGCCACTTGAAAAGCAATACTACCTGCTGGGTTTGCTACGGGTAAGTTAACATTTAATCGGTCAGCTAAATTAGGTACCAGTCCACTTGCTGCAGAATTAGCCCCCTCTAAGGAGCCAGAGCCCGCATATTCCCCGTCAGTATCAGTAACCCCCCAGCGTATACCTAACTCTTCATTAATGCTGTCTTTCACTGTGACCATACGCGCTTCTATAATCACTTGTCGTACAGGAATATCTAAAACATTGACCATACGCTTTATATCTTCGATACTTTTCGCCGTATCACGAATTAATAAGGTATTCGTTCGCTCGTCAACACTGACACTGCCACGTGTTGACAAAATACTGTTGTCATCATTTTTAATTAAGTTAGCAAAGTCGGTTGCCTTAGCATAATTTACTTGTACGTATTCAGAGTAGAGTGGCGCAAGTTCAGCGACTTGCTGTTTAGCTTGTAAATCACGTGCTTCACGGGCAGAAAGTTCGTCGCTCGGAGCAACCATTAAAATGTTGCCTTCCATACGCTTATCTAAGCCTTTAACTTTTAATATAATATCCAGGGCCTGATCCCATGGCACGCCGTCTAAACGCAAAGTCACATTTCCAGAGACGCTATCGCTGGTCACTAAGTTAAAGCCATTGTAATCAGCAATAATTTGTAAAACGGTACGAACAGGAATGTCTTGAAAATTTAAAGAAATAGCGCGACCACTAAAATCACCATCTTCTTCTAAGTAACCGGGCGCCTTATCATTTTTAACAACGGTTAATGAAAAAACATTATTAATCTGTTGATGCTTAAAAGTAAAATCACTATTGATATCGACAATAAACTTGGCATTACGTCCCTCTCTAAAGGTTTCGATGCCAGTAACTAACGTACCAAAGTCGGTAACATCTAATTTATAAAGTAAATCGTCAATAATTTGGGTGTTATGGAATTCGATATACAGCTTGCCGAGTTTGTCTGTCACATCAACAGCAACCATACTGTCATCAAGGTAAACCAGTATTTGTGCTTCATTGTTTTCACCATTACGAAAATCTATCGAATCAATGTTGTTAATAAAGGTATTACCTAATGGATTGACCTGGGTAATCGGCGAGTCGCCCACACCTTTATTGAGAATTAATGAGAAGAACTTACCATTTTGCTTAATATCAAAAACTGACAGTTGATCTAAGTGAACCGTAGCAACCACTTTTCCTGCTAATTTTTGCACGCTAACATGACTAACACCGGCATGTTCAACAATGGTTTTTAATAACTTTTCATTAAACTCATTCGCATCAAAGGTAATGCTAATTTGAGCAGGATTCATCGCCGTTTTCATCACGGGTGGATTAACAATGGTTTCGGTGAGTTCAAACTGCAACTCTATTTCATCGTTCTGTAAAGTATTATATTTAATACCGATTAGATCACTAGACCATGCCGAAAAAGCCAAAGAATAGAGCATCACTGCGGTGATAACACTTCGCGTTACCGTTAATGTAACTGACTGATTAGTTTTTATTTTATTAAATAGCAACATTACTTCCCTTGCCCCTCTGTACCTGACTTGACCATTTTAAGTGTCGTCTCACGTTCGACCCAACAACCAGCGCCATCAGCAATTAATTCTCTAACTTTAACATCAAATGGATTCACCATTGTAATGCGACCATGATTCAACCCTAAATAACTTCCAACAGCAACTCGATGTAAGGTTGCATCAGAGGCCTCAACAAGTGCCCAAATAATCTCTTGTTCTCCTAAAGTTCCTCGCATTGATAAATTGCTGAGCGGATACTTTTCCAAGGGCTGCTTACGGCGACGAGGATCTGGACTCAAACATCCTGACATCTGTTGAATTTTCTGTTGGATTGCTTCAACTTCTGGTTTATCAAATGGACTTCGTAACCCTTGCGCTGAATAGTCAAAATGACCAAACTTTGAAATTACCGGCATAGGTTTAATAACATTGGGTGTATTTGCCTGCACTGTCGCTATATGGGTTCGTAAATCACTGGTATCATCAAAGCAACCACTGACACTGATAACAAGCGCAATAAATAAGACTGACTTTTTCATTTTTCTTCAGCCTCTCGATAACGATAAGTTTTTGCTTGTAGTTTTAAACCCAGCAAACCATTTTCCATATTGTTAATATCGACATCAAAGTCATGCAAAGTAACAATTCGAGGTAACCCAGCAATTTTACTGACAAAGTTACCAAACTCATGATAAGAACCAACCACTTCAATATCAATAGGAAGTTCAATATAAATTTCACGGGTTATTTCTGGCTGCCAATTAAGCTTAACAAATTTCAGCCCACTTGTTGTCCCAACAAAAGTTATATCATCAAGTAAGCCAGGGGTTTCATGACTTTCAGGCAAACTTCTTAATTGATTGGCAAATAAGGCCTCTGCCTCTTTCATTTGCTGCTCAAATAACTCTAAATTGGCAGCAACATGGTATTTTATTTGATATTGGCTTTTTAGTGTAACTTCTTCCGCCGCGTAATTATCGAGTGTTGTTATTTTATCACTGATTAATAAAAAATAACCTAACACCAAAACCACGATAGCGATAAAAACGGCTAATGTTATTTTGGCAGCTTTTGGCCATTGCCCAACGTTATCAGCCTCTAAACCTTCAAATTGTTCAAAGAATTGAGTTAAATCTATGTTCATGATTTACCTCCGTTAGTGATGACTTTTCCGTCATCTCCACTATTTAATAAGCCTTTAATACGCACCCGCATTTTAAAGTCACTCAATAATTTGTTTTTTGCTTCATTGGTCGTAATAGATTCTAAAATTGCATCGGTAAATAACACCGAGCGCTCTATTTCACGGATCATATTCGCTAAATGATTATTCGATTCACTTTTGCCAACGATGTTAATACTGTTGCCCTGTTTTTCAAGACGGGTCAAATAAACACCTGTTGGCACTATTTTAGCTATTTCATCAAAAACTTGGGTACCCACATTTCGGCTGCGCTGAAGTTGTTCAACCACTTGAGTTCTTTTTTGTAATTCTTTTTTCTTTTCGTTTAAGTTTTTAATTTTTATAATACGGGCGTCTAGAAGAGCAATTTCTGTTTTTAAAAACTGATTACGTGAATTTTGACCATCAATACGCATTTGGTAAAATTGACTAATAATAAAAACCAGTGCGAAGGCGATTACGGCAACAATAGTAAGTAGGGTAAAATACTCACGTTGTTTGGCTTTTTCGGCTTCTTCGCGCCATGGGAGTAGATTTATAAATGCCATGAAACAAAGCTCCTCAATGCTAAACCTGCTGCTACCATATATTGAGCGGCGGTTTTATCTAACACATCTTTATCTACACTGTCGGCAACTGTCATCGATTTAAAAGGATTGGCAATAATAGTATGGATACCTAATTCTTCAGTTAACAAGGCTTCAAGACCTTCAACATTAGCACTACCACCTGAAACAATAATATAATCTACTTTCTTTTTCCCACTAGAGGTTAAGAACATTTGTATTGCACGGCGAATTTGCTGTGTAAAAATGGTGTGAAACGGTCCTAAAACTTCAAAGGTATAATTAGGCGGCAAGTCATTCGTTATTTTGGCATGCTCGGCTTCTTCAAAGGTTTGATTATAATATGAAACAATTGATCGAGTGTATTGTTCGCCGCCAAAGAGTTGATCCCGGCTATAAATATGTGCGCCAGCATCAGTCACCGAAAACAAGGTCATCACCGCGCCCACATCAACTATAGCAACCGTTTTGTCTTTAGCATCATCGGGTAATTGCGATAAACTTAAATCGTAGGCTCGACTCACGGCATATGACTCAACATCAATAACCTTAGTTTGAAATCCTCCCAATTCTAAAGCCGCAACTCTCGCTTCTACTGATTCGGTTCGAGCAGCACTTAATAAAACATTAACCTTGGTTGGGTCTGATTCATTAATGTCCAGTTTTTCAAAATCTAAACTAACCTCATCTAAAGGGTAAGGAATTAAACTATCGGCTTCAATTTCAATTTGACTGGCGAGCTCGTGCTCAGACAAATTAACGTCCATATAGATAACTTTAGTAATAACGGTTTGTCCAGAAACGGCTGCTGCAGCTTGATTGACTGAAGAGGTAATTTCTTTTCTGATTTTAGTAACAACTTTGCCAACGGCATCAATGTCTTGGATTTCTCGGTCAATAATAGCGCCACGGGGCATAACTTCTGTTGCTAATGCTTCCAGCACATACCCTTCATCGTCTTGACTTAACAAAACCGCTTTTATTGCATGAGAACCAATATCAATACCAACTATTAAAGATGTATTCTTTTTAAAAAGACTGCTGAGCATAACATCCTACTAATATGAGTAAATTCACTAATAACGACACAATTTAAATAAATAAATTTAAATAAACATTATTGCATTGCTTTATATTAGGCATAAACCTGAGATAAATACATTTATTACATGCTTTTAAAGGATATACTAGTGTTATTAATCGTTTTTTTGTCCAATATTGAGAGAAAAATTTAGTGCTTTTATTTAAACGTCTCATAAAAGTAGGGCTAATCTTTATATTTTTAGCTTGTTTGTCTTTAGCCGCTTTATATTTATCAATGCGCAGTGAATTGCCCAGTGTGACTTCATTAAAAGACATGCAATGGCAAACGCCGATGCAAATTTTTAGTGCCGATAATAAGTTAATCAATCAGTTTGGCGAAAAAAAACGCATCCCCTTAAAGCTTAACGAATTTCCACAACAACTGATTAACGCCATTTTAGCCAGTGAAGACGATCGCTTTTATTCACATTTTGGCGTCGACCCAATTGGACTAGGCAGAGCTGTACTCGGTAAACTGATGGGACAAAACAAAGGGGGTGCAAGTACCATTACCATGCAAGTGGCACGAAACTTTTTCTTATCCTCTGAAGTAACCTACACTCGAAAAATCCGTGAAATATTTTTAACTTTCCATATTGAAAGTTTACTCACAAAAGATGAAATACTCGCCCTGTACATGAATAAAATACCGTTAAGTCATCGTAGCTTTGGTTTTGGCGCAGCAGCACAAGTATATTACGGTAAAGATGTTAAAGACTTAACACTGGCACAGATAGCGGTACTTGCTGGTTTACCTAAAGCACCTTCTAACAGAAACCCTATAAGTTCGCCTGATAACGCCAAGACCAATCGCGCAATTGTTTTACAGCGTATGTATAGCGCAGGCTATATCAACTCAACAGAGATGGAACAAGCAAACCAAGCCCCTATTACCGGCAAGAGACACAGTGTAGAAATTGAGTTGAATGCGCCATACATAGCAGAGATGGCACACCAAGAGATGGTCGATCTCTATGGAAAAGAGCTTGCCTATACCGGTGGCTACAATGTTTATCTAACGGTTAACTCAGATTTTCAAAGAGCAGCACAAAAAGCAGTAATCGATAACTTACTGTCATACGATTTGCGACATGGATATCGTGGCGCAGTCGTTTCTTTACGCCCAGAGTTAACTGAAAATACAAGTACTATTGATAAGGTAGCTGAGCTCAGCGATGATGAAGTTATCAAAGCGCTTAATAAAATTGATAATTATCAAACACTTTTTCCTGCTGTGATCACAGGTATTGCTGAACAGTCAGCGACGATTAAATTTTTAGGTCATCAAGATAATAACCACATCACTTTGCAAGAAGGCGATATATTATGGCAAGGCATGTCGTGGGCACGCGAATTTATTAATGATGAAAAACAGGGCGCTGCACCTAAGCTTGCCAATGAAATACTCCAATATGGCGATGTTGTCTTTGTTATTAAAACCGCGCAGGGTTTTACATTAAGCCAGCTACCAGAAGTGAGTTCTGCTCTCGTCTCTTTATCAACAGATAATGGTGCGATAAAAGCAGCTATTGGCGGATTTAGCTTTCAGCAAAGCCAGTTTAATCGAGTTACACAGGCAAAACGACAAGTGGGCTCTAACATAAAGCCCTTTATTTACTCCGCCGCTTTAGATAATGGCTTTACCTTAGCCACACTTGTCAATGATGCGCCAATTAACCAATGGGATGAAAGTTCAGGTTCAGTTTGGCGTCCAGAAAACTCTCCCCCTATTTATAACGGCGACATTAGGGTTCGATTAGCACTTGCACAATCTAAAAATGTTATCGCTGTTAGACTATTAAGAGCGGTTGGATTAGACAAAATAATTCCGCATTTAGCAGCCTTTGGCTTTGTACCCAACGATTTACCACGAAACGAAACACTTGCTCTAGGCTCTGCATCTCTAACACCATTAGAAGTGGCCACCGGATTTGCAACCTTCGCGAACGGTGGCTATTTAATCAGACCCTATTTAATTGATAGAATAGAAGATTCGTTTGGTAAAGTCCTCTTCCAAGCAAATCCAGCTATTGCCTGTGACATATGTTCACTAGAAATTAAGCAACGAGATATTAATAATTCCTCAGTCCCGTTTGAGCTTTTAGCTGAAAAAGACGTTCGTCCACTTATTAAAGCTGAACGAGTGATTAGCCCGCAGAACGCTTTTTTAGTGACACAAGCATTAAATGCGGCAATTTGGGGTTCAGATTATCAAATGAAACCGTTTTGGCGAGGAACAGGATGGCGCGCACAAACATTAAAACGACATGATATTGCAGGAAAAACAGGGACAACAAATCAATCAAAAGATGCGTGGTTTTCAGGCTTTAGCCGTCGATTGGTCACTACTTCTTGGGTAGGCTTTGATGACCCTGGCAGAAGTTTGGGTAAAACACGTTATAATAGCAATCTCGATAAATATCAAATTACCGGTGGCGAAGCTGGTGCAAAATCAGCACAACCAGCTTGGATAGACTTTATGGAAGTTGCATTAGTTGCTCATCCTGAAGAAGCTTTTATTCAGCCTGTTGATATAGTGTCAGTACGCATTGATAAAAGCAGCGGTAAACTGACCAATAAAACAGATAAAACCAGCTTTTTTGAATACTTTCAGTTTGGCACCGCGCCAACAGAATCGGTAACACAAGATAATAGTAGTGAAATACTTGATGGCTCACGTATTTTTGATGAGAGTAGTAACGGCGATATATTTTAACCAGGCAGTAATTTTCTTCCGATATCATTAGTCGCCTGACAAATGTTAGTGAGATACTTGCTGTAACTTGTCGCTATTGTCAGCTTTTGACTTTTATAACTTTCATTTGCAACTTATTCCTTACAGAACAAAACATTTATTTAATTGTTTTGTTCCTTTTACAAAAATAAATTCACTGTAGATTATGCGAATCAACAGCATAATCCACAGTCTCTCCCACAAAGCAAAACTAGCAATAAGCTCTTGTAATAAAACAATTAAAATAAATTAGCATGGTTCTAATGGTAAAATATTTAGTTTAATTACTCAGTCACCGTATCTTCCCCCCTACCACTATAAATGAAAGTTATAGTGAAAACTTTCACAACGAAAGAAATTTTGCTTTCGTTTTGTCTAATAATCGCCTAAAATTGCGTTCTCAAACATGTTTAACACAAAATGTTCACTGTCGTACTTTTAGGAGAGTATTCGCTATGGCTTCTTTAGAAAGCTCAATTGATTTATCTGTATATGGCATCAATGATGTTGCCGAGATTGTTTACAATCCGTCTTACGAGTTACTCTTTGCTGAAGAAACTAAGTCTGAACTGACTGGTTTTGATAAAGGCATAGAAACCGAACTTGGTGCGGTTAACGTCGATACGGGTATTTTTACCGGTCGCTCACCTAAAGATAAATATATTGTTCGTGATGATACTAGCCGTGATACGGTTTGGTGGTCTGATCAAGGTAAGAATGATAACAAACCAATGACGCAAGAAACTTGGGATCATTTAAAGACTTTAGTGACTACTCAACTTTCTAAACAGCGTTTATTTGTTGTCGATACTTACTGTGGTGCTAATGCCGATACACGCTTAAAAGTTCGCTTTATCACTCAAGTTGCATGGCAAGCTCACTTTGTTAAAAACATGTTTATTCGCCCTTCAGATGAAGAGTTGAAAGATTACGAACCCGATTTCATCGTAATGAATGGTGCTAAAACAACTAACGATAAATGGCAAGAACAAGGTCTTAACTCTGAAAACTTTGTTGCCTTTAACCTTACTGAAAAAATTCAATTGATCGGCGGTACTTGGTACGGCGGAGAAATGAAAAAAGGTATGTTCTCAATGATGAACTACCTATTACCTTTAAAAGGTATTGCTTCAATGCACTGTAGTGCAAACGTCGGTGAAGAAGGCGATGTAGCGGTATTTTTCGGCTTATCAGGTACAGGTAAAACAACGCTTTCTACAGATCCAAAGCGTCAACTTATCGGCGATGACGAACATGGCTGGGATGATAATGGTGTGTTTAACTTTGAAGGTGGTTGTTACGCTAAAACGATCAACTTAAGCAAAGAAAATGAACCTGATATTTATAATGCGATACGTCGCAATGCATTATTAGAAAATGTTAGCGTTGATGAGCACGGTAAAATTGATTTTGATGATAACTCAAAAACTGAAAATACCCGTGTGTCTTACCCTATTGATCATATTGAAAATATTGTTAAGCCTATTTCTCGTGCTGGTCATGCGAAAAAAGTTATTTTCTTAACTGCCGATGCTTTTGGTGTATTACCACCTGTTTCAAAGTTAACCCCCGCACAAACTGAATATTACTTTTTATCTGGTTTTACAGCTAAACTTGCTGGAACTGAGCGTGGTATTACCAAGCCGACTCCGACATTCTCAAGTTGTTTTGGCGCAGCCTTCCTAAGCTTGCACCCTACTCAGTATGCTGAAGTTCTACGTAAACGTATGCAAGCCGTTGGTGCTGAAGCTTACTTAGTTAACACCGGTTGGAATGGTACGGGTAAACGTATCTCAATAAAGGCTACTCGTGCGATTATTGATTCGATTCTAGATGGTTCTATAGATAGCGCTGAAACTACTGTTTTACCGTTATTTAATTTAGAAATCCCAACGAGTGTTGCAGGAGTTGAAGGCGATATTCTTGACCCTCGTGATACTTACACAGATAAAGAAGAGTGGAACACTAAAGCAGAAGATTTAGCTAAGCGCTTTGTTAAAAACTTTAGTAAGTTTACTGATACTGATAATGGTAAGTCATTAGTGGATGCTGGACCTCAGCTATAACGACTTAATATTTAAATGTTATCACTAAAAAGCCGCTAAACTTAACATTTAGCGGCTTTTTTATGTTCAGGATGAACCGTTATCACAGCATGACCATTCTTAGTGAGACATGCCTTCTATTGCATCAGTCCATTGTGCAACGCACGGTTACTGTGTGAATTTCAGAAAATTTATTTAATGGGTAATAAAACCTTGGCTGATAAACCGCCTTCAGCACGGTTAGTTAACAGAACATCGCCACCATGGGTATTCACTATCTTCTTTATTATCGCTAAGCCTAAACCACTTCCTTCTGTGCCTCGCGCTTTATCCCCTTGCGTAAAAGGTTGGAACAAACGTTCTATATCTTCTTCAGGAATACCAGGGCCGTTGTCAGACACACAGAAATACACTGACTTTTTATCCGCTGAAATCCCGGTAATAATATCAATATCTCCATCAGAGTAACGTAAGGCATTCTGAATAATATTAGCAACCGCTCTCTTCATCGCAACAAAGCGTAGCGGTATTTCAGGTAGTTCTTGCTCTGAAAAATTTATCTGCCGACCATAAATAAGTTCGGTTTGCATCACATCATTAATTAAGTGATTGAGATCGCAAAGCTCAGGCTTATCTTTACTGTTATGGCGAATGTAGTCGATAAACTGATCAATAATACTGTTCATATCATCAATATCGCCTTCGATACCCTCTTTTAAAAACTCATCTTGTGTTGACATCATCTCCGCCGCAAGGCGAATTCTGGTTAATGGCGTGCGTAAATCATGAGAAATTCCGGCCATCAATAAGTTACGATCGTCTTCGAGCTGTTTTATACCTCGAGACATATGATTAAAAGCTTGAGTTACCGCAACAATTTCAGTGGTTCCTAACTCGGCTAATGGCTGAGGAAACTCGCCACGCCCGACATCTTCTGCGGCTTTTTGTAATGCTTTTAAAGGACGATTTATTTGCCGAACAAACAACCAACCGCCAATGACACTTAATAGGCCCAGAAACATTAACACCACTGTAAGCGGAGAAAAGTTTGCTTCTTCTAGACCTGAAAGGGGAATTCTGATCCAATAATGTGGCGCTTGCGGAGGCCTGATCCAGAATATATATTGCTCCCCTCCTTGGGTCAGTCTCAGTTCAGCATCGCCATCAAGTAATTTTGACATCTCTTTAGAGCGATGCGCAAGATAGGTAGCTTCTGCCAACCCTGACGATAATGCGTCACTTTCACGATAAACTTCAATGCCCGTTTTTTCTTGAAATGATCTTGAGAATGCCTTTCTAAGCAGATCATCATCAATATCAATAAGCACAACCCGTACTTGTTTTGCTAACAACTCATTAGTTAGCTGAGTATTAGGTTGGATGATGTAATAAACCATTGATACCCAAGAAACAACTTGATTAATCAAGAGTAAAAAACCAATCAAGAGTACGGTTTGCCCAAAGGCACTACGTGGCAATATTTTCATGGTTTACATCCATAGTAGGGTCTTCGCTTATATAAGGTAGGTAACGGTGTTAAACGCACTAATTGACTTCTTTACCTTCAGGCACAAAGACGTAGCCTAAACCCCAAACCGTTTGAATATAACGAGGTTTTGCCGGATCTACTTCTAACATTCTTCTTAAACGTGAAACCTGTACATCAATACTACGCTCTAAAGCTGAATAATCACGACCACGCGCTAAATTCATCAGTTTATCACGAGACAGTGGCTCTCTCGGGTGAGTGATCAGGGCTTTTAAAACAGCAAATTCGCCACTCGTTAAAGGCATATTAATATCGCCTTTTACCATCTCTCTAGTGGCAAGGTTAAGTTG
The DNA here is from genome assembly GCF_014077405.1 of Colwellia sp. BRX10-9. Taxonomy (NCBI): domain Bacteria; kingdom Pseudomonadati; phylum Pseudomonadota; class Gammaproteobacteria; order Alteromonadales; family Colwelliaceae; genus Colwellia; species Colwellia sp. BRX10-9. The sequence continues at coordinate 197,035 of NZ_JACGVV010000003.1, forward strand.
ATACTCACCGAAAGAAACAATGTTCTCTTCTTGTGAAGGAGCGCCAGGAGCTTCTTGTACCCTACGTCTCAACACAGCTTTAATTCGCGCTAATAATTCTCTTGGATTAAAAGGTTTTGGCATGTAATCATCAGCACCGAGTTCCAAACCAATAATACGATCAACTTCATCGCCTTTGGCGGTTAGCATGACAATTGGCATATCATTAGATTGTTGACGTAAGCGACGACATATAGATAAGCCATCTTCGCCAGGTAACATCAAATCTAAGACTAACAAGTGAAAGTTCTCTCTCTCAAGTAAACGATCCATTTGCTCTGAACTCGCCGCAGTCCGCACAGCAAACCCTTGTTCAACTAAATATCGCTCTAAAAGCGCTCGAAGGCGCATATCATCATCAACTACTAATATCTTTTTAGTTTCATTACTCATTGGGGTCATCCTATAACAATCATTTGTTCACTATAATCTAAAAAAAGTAATAATAAAGCTGCTATTAAGATTTAAAGTTAAGGTATTTGTTACAATTTATGAAATTTGACCGTTTACAGCCATACGGAGTGAGGCCAGACAGTCTCATTGAACTGCAAAGTTATTAACACCTGCTCTGTGTTAGCGACTTTGACTGTTTTGTTAAAATTTAGAGATAAAAAAAGACGCCTAAGCGTCTTTTCTTGAATTCTCGTGAGCACTAAAATTTGCAATTATGCGATGCTTCTTTTAGGTACAGTGATACAACACCTGCTCTGTGGTAGCAACTTTAACTGTTTGACTGTTTTGCTAAAATTTAAATATAAAAAAAGACGCCTAAGCGTCTTTTCTTAAATTCTCGTGAGCACTAAAATCTGCAATTATGCGATGCTTCTTTTAGGTACAGCGATACAACACCTGCTCTGTGTTAGTTACTTTGGCTGTTTTGACTATTTCACTAAAATTTAGAGATAAAAAAAGACGCCTAAGCGTCTTTTCTTGAATTCTCGTGAGCACTAAAATCTGCAATTATGCGATGCTTCTTTTAGGTACAGCGATACAACACCTGCTCTGTGTTAGTAACTTTGGCTGTTTTGACTATTTCACTAAAATCTAGATATAAAAAAAG
>NZ_JACGVV010000168.1:0-209 GCF_014077405.1 Colwellia sp. BRX10-9
TCGCTAGACAAAAAGGTTACAATCTTGAAAGCTGTTGCTCGCTAGAGCTATAAATATAAAAGCGTATCTTATTCAATTCATTATAGTGCGTGAAGTTATTCTGTCAGTCTTCTACAAACACTTCGCAGTAAAACTACTTGGGTGTTGTATGGTTAAGCCTCACGGGCAATTAGTATCAGTTAGCTCAAGACCTCGCAGTCCTTACACAC
>NZ_JACGVV010000158.1:0-237 GCF_014077405.1 Colwellia sp. BRX10-9
TCGCTAGACAAAAAGGTTACAATCTTGAAAGCTGTTGCTCGCTAGAGCTATAAATATAAAAGCGTATCTTATTCAATTCATTATAGTGCGTGAAGTTATTCTGTCAGTCTTCTACAAACACTTCGTAGTAAAACTACTTGGGTGTTGTATGGTTAAGCCTCACGGGCAATTAGTATCAGTTAGCTCAAGACCTCGCAGTCCTTACACACCTGACCTATCAACGTTGTAGTCTCCAAC
>NZ_JACGVV010000121.1:0-386 GCF_014077405.1 Colwellia sp. BRX10-9
TACATTGTTACTGACGGTGCAGGTGATACACAGACTTCTACCTTAACGATTTCAGTAACTCCAGTTTCTGATCTGAGCGATGATAATGAAACTGTCACTGTTGCAGAAGATACAACAGCCACAGGCAATGTTTTAGACAATGCTGAAACAGCAGACGGTCCAATGACCGTCACCAGCTTTACTGTTGGTGGGAATACCTACAATGCAGGTGACACGGTTACTCTTGCGGAAGGTGAACTCACTTTAAATGCAGACGGTAGCTACACTTTTACACCCAATGACAACTTCAACGGTGCTGTGCCAGTGATCAGTTACACCATTACCGATGGTGCTGGTGACACAGAAATTTCAACTTTAACAATTTCAGTAACACCAGTGTCAGATTT
>NZ_JACGVV010000169.1:0-203 GCF_014077405.1 Colwellia sp. BRX10-9
TTAAGTGATGATAGTGAAACTGTCACGATAGCTGAAGATACAACCGCCACGGGCAATGTGTTAGATAATGCTGAAACAGCAGACGGTCCAATGACCGTCACCAGCTTTACTGTTGATGGTAATACATATAGTGCAGGTGACACCGTTACCCTCACCGAAGGTGAGTTAACTTTAAATGCAGATGGTAGTTATACTTTTACACC
>NZ_JACGVV010000166.1:0-216 GCF_014077405.1 Colwellia sp. BRX10-9
TTCAGCATGACGACAAGAGTGTTAAGCGAACACCGTCATCTTGCTCACAAAGCCTTGCCCTGAACACAACACCTTCATCCTGAACACATCTCCGTCATCCTGAACTTGTTTCAGGATCTGTACTTAGAACCAAAAAACAGATACTGAAATAAATTCAGCATGACGACAAGAGTGTTAAGCGAACACCGTCATCTTGCTCACAAAGCCTTGCCCTGA
>NZ_JACGVV010000151.1:0-259 GCF_014077405.1 Colwellia sp. BRX10-9
TGATTTTACATAGTCGGTTCTTAATTCTCTAACGAGAGGCAAGGAAAGACGTAAAACAGTTTAATAATGATGTCACACAGATTAAGTATTAATTATTAATTTAATTAGTACGTTTTATGTAGTTACTAGCTTCGGCTGGTAACACGACAGAATTCATTGAGCAGATGTCTTGGTTTCGGCTAAGCATCACAAACGATTTTTTAATTGAAGAGTTTGATCATGGCTCAGATTGAACGCTGGCGGCAGGCTTAACACATGC
>NZ_JACGVV010000123.1:0-371 GCF_014077405.1 Colwellia sp. BRX10-9
CTGATGTGAAGTCTTGACAGTATATTTGCGGTTTTGTTATCGATAGCGCCTCGTTTGTCTGCTCTTATTACGCGACCTGTTTCATCTACAAGGGTTAAATAGTCCTTCAAGCTAAAGCGGATACCTGAGGTTTTAGCTTGCTGTTCATTGCCCGTAAAAGGTAATAACGTTGTCGGTTGCTCTCCCATAATGGCTGCTTTGATACGCAGTTGAATACTGGTAAAACTCGATTGCTCAGGTGTTGGGGCAATGCCCGCACGCACTGGATTTAAATCTACATAAGCCATACAAGCAAGTAATGCCCCTTCATCGAGCAGGGCTTGAGATTTAAAGCGTCCTTCCCAAAAGTGCCCCGTGCATTTATCTTCTTT
>NZ_JACGVV010000135.1:0-317 GCF_014077405.1 Colwellia sp. BRX10-9
TGTCTTGCATGTCGATAGTGAGCCAATAGAGCGCTGGTCAACCGATGAGGTATTGCAACGTTGGCATCAATTATTCAAAGGGACCTTATTAACTCAAAAATATTTGAACAAACAACCGCTTGATATTCCTTCCTAATAGGCCACCCATAATAACTTATGCAGGTTTCGTTCAATAAACTAGACTTAAGTTACCTTTATTCAGTCGGGTGATTGTTATGCCTAAGCCTCGTTCACAACAAATTAGTTTATTGGATACACCTTATTATCACATTTGCAGTCGAACGGTACGCAAGGCTTTTTTGTGTGGCGTAGATAAG
>NZ_JACGVV010000140.1:0-298 GCF_014077405.1 Colwellia sp. BRX10-9
TTATAAATATCTTATTTATATCAGCTTTCCAGATTGTTAAAGAACTCATTCTTAACGCGCATTCGGTTAAAAACGTGGTTTAAAAAACCAAACTTAACATGTTCATCAGAACAGTTTAAGTTTGGTCTCTTTCTTTATACGAAGAATCATAATGGTCTCTTATATTGTTGATATAAGATGGTGGAGCTATGCAGGATCGAACTGCAGACCTCCTGCGTGCAAGGCAGGCGCTCTCCCAGCTGAGCTATAGCCCCATCGGGATTCTTCTAATTTGTTATCATGTAATTTGTGTAGACAC
>NZ_JACGVV010000142.1:0-288 GCF_014077405.1 Colwellia sp. BRX10-9
TGCAATTTTAAAGGTTAAGAGACCAAGCCATAAAGAAGATCCGATTAGCATGAATCCAAAAAATAATTTGCTGTTTTTAAACATATCTCACTCTGCTTTATAAAAGTCTATCTGGAATACACACACAATTCATCTTAGGCATATAACGCCACATTAAGCGGCAAAAAATTGTTGGCTAAAATTGCGAGGAACGAAGCTAGCCAACTGTTTAGCGTCCGTTTGAATAGCTTGTTATGTGGCAACTATCTACAGCTCAACAAACCATTCTTTTGAGTTTGGATTTGTAAC
>NZ_JACGVV010000100.1:0-647 GCF_014077405.1 Colwellia sp. BRX10-9
CCTAACGCCCTACTAAGCGGCGATAAATTGTTGGCTAAAATTGCGAGGAACGAAGCTAGCCAACTGTTTAGCGTCCGTCTTGAGTAGCTTGTTAGGCAAATTATTCACCCATATTGATTTTAAAGCAGTTATCTCTATCTATTTCTAAATTGGAAAAATCGCCGTTAATCGATGCAGACGTAAAGTTTATAGAACTTAAGTTTGGCCTATTAGTAAATCCAATATTTAACTTTACCGTTCCTACGGCAAAACAAAGTACGTCATTTTCAATGTGATAAACTGTACCAGATTTACCTGCATTTTCAGGATCCGCAAAAATCAATTCATGCCCTGTAGTTCCGTCTTTATTTATGACTTGATAACCTAAACGCATAGGGTAATGTGAATTAACATCATGACTTCTATTTGCCAGTGTTTCACAATTAGAATCATCATAAACTGCCCACCCAATACCACTATAACCACCAGAATCAAATTCAATAACTACTTTATGATATTGGTCATCACTAGGATCCATATTCTCTAAGCATTGTTGATATTCTATAACTGAAGGAAAGATATTTTGGGCTAGTTTCTTAGATTCAGTATCTTCATCACAAGCACTTAAAATAATAATTAGTAAACACACAACTACTCTATTCACACTG
>NZ_JACGVV010000156.1:0-251 GCF_014077405.1 Colwellia sp. BRX10-9
CTCCCACACTACCATCGGCGCTACTGCGTTTCACTTCTGAGTTCGGAATGGGATCAGGTGGTGCCACAGTGCTATTGTCGCTAGACAAAAAGGTTACAATCTTGAAAGCTGTTGCTCGCTAGAGCGATAAATATAAAAGCGTTTTCTTATTCAATTCATTACAGTGCGTGAAGTTATTCTGTCAGTCTTCTACAAACACTTCGCAGTAAAACTACTTGGGTGTTGTATGGTTAAGCCTCACGGGCAATTAG
>NZ_JACGVV010000170.1:0-202 GCF_014077405.1 Colwellia sp. BRX10-9
CTCCCACACTACCATCGGCGCTACTGCGTTTCACTTCTGAGTTCGGAATGGGATCAGGTGGTGCCACAGTGCTATTGTCGCTAGACAAAAAGGTTACAATCTTGAAAGCTGTTGCTCGCTAGAGCTATAAATATAAAAGCGTATCTTATTCAATTCATTATAGTGCGTGAAGTTATTCTGTCAGTCTTCTACAAACACTTCG